>DAOVMN010000363.1 GCA_030630685.1 Thermoplasmata archaeon
ATGCTCGGCTTCGCCTCGCACTTCGCATACATCGATACCATTATGCACCATGCCCAGGACAACCATTAAATATCTTTTCTGCCGCTGTCCGGAAAACTTCTGTGAGGCATAACATGGACATCATCGAAGAGGTCGAGAAGAAGGGCATACGCTTCATTCAGCTCCAGTTCATGGACATCCTTGGGACATTAAAGGCAGTGATGGCACCTGCTCGAAGGCTCCCGGATGCACTGGACGATGGGATCCATTTCGACGGGTCATCGGTTGTCGGATATGCTACAATAGACGAATCAGACATGATACTCAAACCCGATCCCGCAACCTTCCAGGTACTCCCCTGGACCCATCCGGATACCGCACTGAACGGACAAACAGTGGGCCAGCCCACGGCCGGTCTCATCTGCAATGTCAATTCCCATGATGGTAATCCCTTCGAGGGTGATCCCAGGTACATCCTGAGGAAGCAGATGGAGAAAGCGAGGGAGAGGGGCTATATCTTCAACACAGGCCCGGAACTGGAGTTTTTCCTCTTCCAGATGATAGACGGCCAGCCTAGCGCAAAGATAGGGGATTACGGGGGGTATTTCGAGCTCCTTACCGATAAGAACGAGCAGGTGATCACCGAGCTGGTCTATTACCTCAATCTCATGGGCTTTGATGTGGAGGCCTACCATCACGAGGTGGCACCGAGCCAGTATGAGGTCGATCCCGGATACACCGACGCCCTCACCTCGGCGGACCGGGTTCTCATGACGAAGTACGTTATCCGGACTCTTGCCGCCAGGCACAGCCTCTATGCCACTTTCATGCCCAAGCCCCTCTTTGGGGTATGCGGCAGCGGGATGCACATCAACCAGTCCCTCTTCAGCACCAACGGGACCAACGCATTCCACGACCCGGACGGAAGATGGGAACTGAGTGATACGGCCCTCTCCTATCTAAGCGGCCTGCTCTCTCATGCTCGGGAGAACTGCGCTATCCTGGCCTCATGGGTAAACTCCTACAAACGCCTTGTGGAGGGGTACGAGGCACCGGTATACATTACCTGGGCGAATATGAACAGGTCCGCCCTTCTCAGGATCCCGGCTGGAAGAGGGAAGAGCACACGTATCGAGCAAAGGAACCCGGACCCGGCAGGGAATCCATACCTTCAGTTCGCGGTGATGCTTGCCTCCGGGATGAATGGCATCGAGTGCAATCTGAGGCCCCCGGAACCAGTGGAGGAAGAACTGGAGAAGGAAAAAGAGGTGCCCAGGCTCATCATTCCCGAACCCGTGGAGAAGAACATATTCAAGCTCACACTCGAGGAGAGGACCAAATTAGGGATCAAGGCGCTTCCAAGCAATTTAGGGGAGGCGGTGTACTATCTGGAGAAGAGCGAGTTCATGTGGGAGACGCTTGGTGCCACGCTCATGAACCATTTCCTCAGGGTGAAAAAGAAGGAGTACGACGATTACAGGACACAGGTGACGGGCTGGGAACTGGAGAAGCTGCTTCCGATATTGTAGATTTACCCACCTCATTCCTCGATCAGCTTGTCGATGTATCTCTCGAACTCCTTGTCCGCCTCCTCGAGAACATCCACAAAACCAGCCTGGGCTGGCCGGGGAGCAGGAGCCGGACCCGCCCTAACAGGTCTCACAGAGGGAGCAATCTCCTCCAGGATATCGAGACCGACTGCGGTAGTTACCGCTCCGGCGGGCCCTTTAGTGGAAAAAGGCGTGGGGGATACCCTTGGTCGTGCAACACCAGCAGGGCGCATGGCTGGTCTGGGGGCCGCTGGTCTTGAGATGCCCTCCCTTATTGCACCAGACCTGAGGAACTGGCGAAGGGCTTCCGGGATCGGAACCGGGATGTGTTCCATCACATAAATCCGTGAGTAAATGAACATCACATAAAGGAGCGCTCCAATAACAACAATCACCATTCCAATATCCAAAAATAAACTCAATATCTCCCTTGTGATGTAAATGCCCACCCCCATAATTGCGAATCCTCCCATAACAACAATAAGGGAGATTTGCTCCGGCGTAAACAGGTAATTCGGATCTTCACCGCCTTTTTCATCGTCTGGACCCATAATTATCGGACCCACCTCCTAATATATACATAAATATTTTGTGGTGAACATTTTTGGAGTATCGGGGCGTTAGAACCCTCTTGAAAAGGATAAACCATAAAACAGAGCTATGTCCTGTCCTGCCCATGCCCTCCGAGGTAAAGATAGGGATAGAGATCCATCAGCAGCTTGATACACACAAGCTTTTCTGCTCTTGCCCCTCAGAGCTTAAAGAACTGAAGGGTACCCATCTTGTCAGATACCTGAGGCCTACCCGAAGCGAGCTGGGCGAGGTGGACATAGCAGCACTCTCCGAGGCACGAAAGGCCCTGGGAATCCGGTATGAGAGCGGGAATACCTGCCTTGTCGAAGCGGATGAGGAGCCTCCGCACGAGGTGAATCAAGAGGCGGTCGAGATCGCCCTTGGCATCGGGAGGCTCTTTCATGCAGATACCGTTGATGAGCTTCACTTCATGCGCAAGATCGTTATCGACGGCTCCAACACCACCGGTTTTCAGAGGACCGGACTTGTCGCCATGAACGGCCATCTCAATACCTCGAAAGGGGTGGTGGGGATAGATGTCATTTGCCTCGAGGAAGATGCCGCGAGAAAGATCTCGGAAAAGGGGAAGGAAAAGGTCTACCGCCTGGACCGCCTGGGTATTCCGCTTGTGGAGGTTACCACTAAACCAGATATTGTAAGCGGGGAACATGCCAAGGAAACTGCCTCGCTTATCGGTGCCTACCTCAGAGCAACCGGGAGGGTAAAACGCGGCCTTGGTACCATACGCCAGGACCTGAATGTCTCCATTCCGGAAGGAGCGCGGGTGGAGCTCAAAGGAGTGCAGGACCTGAGGAGTATACC
>DAOVMN010000485.1 GCA_030630685.1 Thermoplasmata archaeon
CCACTGGTGGCATCAACACCGTATTTCGAGTTTCCTACAATATCGTTCTGTGCAACCAGATTGTTTTTTGACACATCATAATAATAACTGAACTCGATTCCCACTGCATTATTCTTTATCAAATTACCTGTGATGGTATTGTTGTCAGCCCTGTGTAATAAAATACCGGTACCATAGGTACCAATATACCAATCACCTACCCAACTTTCTCTCTTTATTTCCGTGATGTTGTTGTTGGAAATTGTGTTGTTGTGTGAGTATCTAAGGATTATTCCATCACATGTAAAGTTCACAATTTGATTATCATCAATTACATTCCAACTGGAATCTCTCAAATAAATTCCCTCTTTCCCTATCCTAAACGAGTTGTTGGAAATGGTGTTCCACCAAAAAGAGTATTTCAGCTCGATACCGGTATCTGAATTGTTTGTGAAGGTATTTTTCTTAAATGTGCAGTTCTCGGCTCCCCTGGCAAAGATACCGTTCCCTTCATTGTTTCTGAACCTATTCAATGATATGTCCAGTTCCTGAGAGTAGCGTATATAAAGTCCATCCTCGTTGTCATGAATATCACATTCTCTCACTGCAATGTTCCTGGAGTATGCAATGATCATTCCTTCCCTGTTGCTGCTGAGATCGAGGTTCTTGAGTGTGATTTTCTCAGAATCGATGATTCCTACATAACCGGTATTCAATCCGTCAACAACGAGTTCCTTTTTATTTGATACATAATACCGAATTGGCTCTCCTTCTACCGTGTTCGAGGCGTCTATCGAGTGCATGAACTGGTATTCATGATCACCATACGCCCTGAAGTTGTACAGGTTTCCGCTACACCTGTTGCCTTTTAAGGTATGGTTTGCTGAATATTTGAGATAGATTCCGTATTTCCCGTTGTTCCCGAGGATATTATTATACAGATAATTCCCGCCATCGGAATTCTTGATGTACAAACCGGCTTGGTCCCCCCAAGGGTCTCCGTTGTCCGTGCAGGTATTATTAGATATAGTATTGTTATTGGAATCCTTCAAATAAATTCCTGAGTCTCCGGATGAAGAGACTGTGTTATTGCTAACTTCAGAAGAATTGCAATGATACAAATAGATTCCTGAGTCTCTGGATGAAAAAATAGTGTTATTGCTCACTTCAGAGAAATTACAACTATACAGATAAATGCCCTCATCTTCATTACCCGAACAGTTGTTATCAGAAATTTTTGCATGGTCACCCTCTACTCTTATTCCATCACCAGGATAGTCACTCCCCATAACTGTAAATCCACTCACATTGCACCAATCGGCCTCAACCCTAACCACATCCTTATTCTCTTCTCCACCACCATCAATCGTGGTATTAGCACTTCCATTGCCAATTAAACTCACGGTCTTGTCAATAACAATATTCTCTTCGTAGGTCCCTTCCCAAACCCTGATGGTATCATTGTTGCTCGCAGCATAAATCGCACTCTGGATAGAGGTGTAGTTACCCTCTCCGTCGCCATCAACGATGATGGTTTTTGCTTCAGCATTTTCATTTCCAAGAGCCAGCCCTACCACAACCGCCAGTGCCACCACTGCACCAATGAGCAGGATGCCCTTCGTTATTCGTTTGGAACGGTATTTCATGGTTATCGTACCGCCTTTCATTTGCTAACGTGACATGCAACTGTGATATATATGCCTTCTGTCAGGACAACCGAAATAAGTCTATGATCCCGCCGGGCCGCTTCTCCAGGAAGTAC
>DAOVMN010000170.1 GCA_030630685.1 Thermoplasmata archaeon
CAACACAATCTCAAACAACACCTGCAGCTCGAACAACAATAACGGCATCTGGCTCTACCATGCCGGCAACAATACAATCTCAAACAACACCATCTCGAACAACGACGACGGCATCTGCCTCTTCTACTCCGACTACAACACTCTCGCCACCAACACCATCTCGAACAACAGGAACGGCATTTACTTTTCTTTCTACTCCGACAACAACACGCTCTCAGACAACATAATTTCAGAAAATGAAATTGGAATATATTTGAAAACAGATTCCAAGGATAACACCGCACACTACAATGACATCTACAACAACACCAAATACGGAGTCGATGCTTCGAATAACAACGGTTACTATATAAATGCTGCCAACAACTGGTGGGGCAATGAATCAGGTCCCTACCATCCTTTAAATAACTCAGCTGGAAAGGGAGATAAAGTCACAGATTATGTGGATTTCAGCAACTGGCTATCAGCACCGCAAGATAACGAGAAACCTGTTGCCTTTATAGATTCACCCTTCCCAAACCCAGCACTTGAAGGTCAAAAGGTTCAGTTCAACTGCACAGGCACAGACGACGGCACCATCGTCCGCTACCTCTGGAATTCAAGTCTCGATAACGAATTCTACAACAGCACAGAAGCAAATTTTTCACTCTCCAGTCTTTCTCTTGGCAACCACACTATCTACCTAAAAGTTCAGGACAACTTTGGTGTCTGGAGCGACGAAGTAAACACAAGCTTGATCATCCACACAAAACCAACCGCAACAATCAGCTCAATCTCACCAAATCCGGCAACAGAAAAGAAATCCGTAACTTTCACAGCTAACGGCACAGACGATGGTGAGGTGGTGCGCTATGTCTGGCGTTCCTCAATCGATGATGAGTTTTACAACTCTACCTCCGCAGTATTTAAACACTCTAATCTATCTCTCGGCACCCACACGATTTATTTAAAAGTCATGGACAACTACGGCGTTTGGAGTGACGAGGTTTCTACCACACTCAAAGTGGAGGAAGAGGATGACTCCGTCCTTCCTTTTGAAGTGCCGCTCATAGGCGCCTTTCTTGTTGGCTCTTGTCTTTTTGCGTGCTGTGGTTTGCCAATTATAGGTCTCGTCATCGGGATATGGAACTACAAAGATGCCGAGGCAAGAGGAAAAAGTGGCGGATTGTGGCTTTTAATGAATCTTATTTTGCCTATCATCGCAGCCATTCTCTGGCTCATAGTGAGACCAAAACAAGGGGGAAGTGGTCCATCCAGTTATGGTTACCAGGACGAAAAGCAGAGGAAAAAAGAGGAAAAAAGAAGGCAAAAAGAGGAAAAAAAGAGAAGAAAAAAAGGCGATCTTCAGATGGAAACACCAGGTTTTAACCAGCAGATGATGAGCGTTCCTCAGTATCAGCAACAACAGTTTCAGCAGACTCAACAGCAATTTCCGCAGACTCTGCCACAGCAAACTTATCCACAGCCACAACCTTCTCAGCAAGTTCAACAACCACCCCAGTATCCCCCTGTCCAACTTCCGTATCAGCAACCTCCCCAGCAATTCGGCCAGCCCCAAACGTATCAACCTTTTGCACAAACACCCCCGGCACCCCCATCGGGTCCCCCCTCGGCGGTGGCTGACGTAACCTGGATATGTCCTAAATGCGGGAACAGGGTGGAAGGGAGGTTCATATTCTGCACCAATTGCGGCTTTAAGAGAGCGAACTAAATAGTGATGAGTGTTTCTTTGATTGGCTAACTCTTATTCTACAGTTCCTTTCTCATGTACAGCCAATCACCCAATCTATGCCGGTATCCGGGAACTTTAACAAACCCCAGTCCCTCATAAAGCCCCACCGCCCTGCCCTTCTTATTGAAACCAAATTCCTCACCAAACACCTGAGTGCTTGCCAAAAAATAACCTCTCGAAATCTGTGGTGATCAAATTCGCGACATTCGTCTATTTGTGTAATTCGTGATTAATTCCGCCCAATATCTGGAATCACGAATGGCACGAATGAACAAATTACACGAATATCGAGAGGCGAACTCACATCGTAAACTAACCCTTGGCAGATTCGTGACATTCGTCTATTTGTGAGATTCGTGATTAGTTCCGCCCAATATCTGGAATCACGAATGGCACGGATGCATAAATGGTGGATTGTTGCCTAACAAGATTTGCTGCTTTATTTCTCTGCAAGCCCTAAGTACCGTCCTTCCTCTGCCTGTCCATCGTCCCCTGGATGCCAATGTCCCTCTTCCTGTAATAAATAGGGGAGGCGATGTAAAGAAGGATCAAAGCAAAGGAAAGCCCTAAGGGGGCGGTATAATAGGGATGATCCCAGATTCCCATGAGCGCGCCCACAAGGCCTGCAAGCACGCCAATAAGGGATATCCCCACAAGCCTTCCACGGATCTTGGGATAGGGGAAGTTCAAAAGCATGAGCCCCCCTATTGCTATGGTTGCAGGAAGCAGGAACCACGCATAATTCTGGAACAGGATACCCCCCGTGAGAACGAAAAGGGCCATGGAAGGGGTGGGAAGGCCAAGGAAGGTCTCGAGTTTATCCTCTTTAAAATAGGAGAAAAGGGAGAGGCGAACGATCCCGAAGGTGGCTATGGATATGCTTGCTGCCACTGCGAGGAAGTTATCTGTATTCTCCAGCGCGCTCCCTCTGTCTATATCATAGAACATCTTGTAGATGAAAACCGCAGGAGCGAAGCAAAAGGATACGGAATCGGACATGGAGTCAAGGTAGACCCCGATGTTATGTTTGGACCCGAATTTCCTGGCAATTGCCCCGTCCAGACCGTCCATGAGCAGGGCGATAAGAATCAATGCGGTGCCTGTCAGAATGTGTGTCTCCCCGCCGTCGATGAAATACAGGATTCCAAGCACGCCTATGGCACCATTGGTAATGGTAACGTAATCCGCTGGGGAAAAGTGCCTTAGCAGGGTCATTTTTTATTCCCTCCCTCACCTCTGATTAAAGCGATCCTCTGCCCTGGCCTGACCTTATCCCCTATCCCGATCACCGATTCCACTCGATCCATCGGGAGATGAATGTCAACCCGAGAGCCGAACCTGATGATCCCCATTCTCTCGCCCTTCTTGATTACCATACCAGGAGAGCAATAGGGAACTATCCGCCTCGCTACCGCTCCAGCGATCTGCACGATCCTCACCTCGCCGATCCCTGTCTCAAGCTCTGTAATGACCCGCTCATTGGTCCCGGCGTCCTTATTGAAGGCCGGGATGTGCCCGCCTTCTTTGTGAACCAAAGAAAGGATCTTTCCATCTATTGGGAAGCGGTTGACATGGATGTTCCAGATGTTCATGAAGACCCTGATGACGAGTGCGGCATCCGATTGCTCGATGCCCGTGACTACCCCATCCGCAGGGGATATTATGCCCTTTTCGATGGGCAGCTCCGGGTCCCTGAAGAACACAGGCATCCAGATCCCGGCAATCAAAAAAGGGAGGGAAAGGATGCAAATGTAAAGAATATCCGTGATAAATCCCAGGAAAAATAGTATCCCAAAGATGACGAAAGGTAATGTAAGATAGGTACGGCAACCCCTGGCTAACTGCATGTTTATTCCGTTTTGATGAAGATAGATTAAGTTTTTGGAGTTTGCGGCTTCCTCCCGGAAATCAAACCCAAGAAATCGTTTTACCATCCGAATCCAACAAACTCGCGTAACCCCTCCGATATCTGCCCGTTCCCTCATACTGGTTAGGGCTCCGGGGCACAGTTCCACATAGAATGGTGCAGTCTTTATCTTTTCAACCCAAATGTATGAGCTGTCGCATCTCTCAGGGATTCGATATCATCAAATTCCCCAATTTTTCGATAGATCGCTCTGGTAATAACAGTAGAGATATTGTCGGTCATTATCACAGAATCTGAAATAAGACCTGTCTTTTTTCCTGAATCTGAATTGATCCCCACAAAAATCCTACTCGGATGACCTTTCCTTGAAAGATTTGAAGTCACCATTCCGATAATTATCTGGTCAATACCGGTATCCAGTCCGTCCGCCTGAAGAACAATTGCGGGTCTTTTCTTTGCTCTTTCTAAATTAGATTCAGGAAACCAGACAAGTACGATGTCCCCCTGCTTAAAGGTCATCATACTCCTCCATTCCAGGAGCTTCCCAGTCCTCTTCAAATGAGGAGAGACGCCGCCTCAGGGTCTCTGCCTCCCTCACAGAAAGACCCGTTTCTCCCAATGGCACACCGCTTTTTTCTGCTCTGTGCCTGAGGAACTGCACGAAATCCGATACCTCGGAGAGTTTATTCTCTGGAAGCATAGCGATGTCCTCGGCAATTTTTCGGGTAAGTGTTTTTACATTCATCTTAATTCCTCGCTGCCCCAGGTTCATCCAGGATTATATGTTTTTCTGTAAACCGGTTTTTCTGGTTTCTCGATGGATAAAAAAACAGACACATCCGGGGGTAAACAGCCACAGGGGAACTCAGCCAGCACCTGAATAGCACCTGAATAAGAGAGCCTATACGAAAGGTGGTAAAAGAGTTTCTTCACTTTCAAAAGGAATGGCGCACCCAATCCCCTTGGGTCTTCAATCAAACCAAAAAATCGTTTTACCATCCGAACCCAACAAACCCTCTCAGCCCCTCCGCAACCTCCCTGTTCCCAGGGCACTCCGAAAGTCACTCGAATGATTTAATAGGCCGGCATCGGATTATTCGTGCGGCCCGCTTTCCGTTCAATCCTCCTGTCTTCGCAAAAGGAATGCACCCACGAGGAATAAGGCGATCAATGCCGGAACTGGATCAAAGCCGGGGACATAGATGCCCCAGACCCAAACAGTGACGCTGTAGTCGAACTGCTGAGCAGACTCATCGGAGGACACGGCCTGTACATCCACAGTATAGTAGTCGTTCTTGTAAAACTTCTTTGGGGTCTGAATATGAACGGTCATCCAAATGTCTTCCCCTGGGGCTATTGGCCTGCTTCCCGAGGAGGACAATGCAGTGGAGAACCCCTCTCTCGCTAGTTCTTCCCTGTTAATTATCTTAAGTCTCACCGTATCATCCGCATTGCCTTCATTGAAGACATGGAACTTTATCTTATAGGACTTCCCGGGCCACACCTTTATCATGGGCTCCTTGGCCTCAAGAATAAGACGCCCATAGACCATGGTCTGTACCTGGAAACCAGCGGTATTTACCCACTGGTCGGCTACAGGGACAGGGACACTATTAACACTCTTGACAGTCACCACAACCTCGCCTGTTGCAACCCGGTAAGGGCTTCTAAGCATAGCCATAATTCCTATAAGGACGGGCCTCTCACCATAAGGTCCAAGGGTAAGGATCATGTTCTGCGGCGAGGCATCATAGCCTTCTATCTCAATATTCAGGTTGACCGTAACCTGGTGTGGTCCCTCGTTCGTGAGGGTTGCCATGGAGGTTGCAATACCCGTGCCCCTTGGGGAAACATCGACCCTGATAACGGATGGGTTGACATCAACATTGACATCCGGGGTGATCAGTCCTTCAACCTCATCCGGAGGAGTAAAAAGCTGTATGCCTGAAAGGACTATAATGATTATTATAAAAATCTGTGAAACCCTTATAGATAAATTCATTTCCATGGCTGTCG
>DAOVMN010000260.1 GCA_030630685.1 Thermoplasmata archaeon
ATCCGTGTCATCCGCGTGCAGAATTCAAGCAGCAAAGGACGATACGAGATTGCTCTGCTGGAGAATACCAATAAATCTGGAATGCGCCGCCTCGGCGGTTCTTACTGTCCCATCACTTGGTATCCAAGAATCCCGCTCAAGATTGCGAACGAGGAAAAAGGTTTTTAAAGTGAAAGAGGTTGAGGGGATGAGAACATGATCGACCCATCGGAAGAACCCCGGTTAGAAGAGATGTCCCCCGAGGACATCCTTGTGGAAATGAAGGATAACTCTGAACTAATGGTGGACCTGGCATATTCTGCGCTCCTTTACAACAACAGTGAGATCGCCGAGGAGATCGCAGAGCTCGAGGAAAAGCTGGACAGGATGAACCGTTTTCTCCAGAGGAAGGTCACAGCAAGGGTCATAGAAACCAAGGACATTAACCGCGCACTTGCCTTTATCAGACTTGGCGGGAGCATGGAGTTGATAGCGGATGCTGCCTTCGAGATCGCCAATACGGTACTCAGGGACGTGGAGCCCCACCCCATCCTGAAGATGTCATTCCATGATTCCGATGCCGTCATAACAAGGATGGGAATATCCCCAGATTCCATCCTGAACGGAAAGACCATAGGAGAACTGAGGATTGCAGAGAATACAGGCATGTGGATCATTGCATTAAAGCGGGGTAACAACTGGATATACGGACCCGATAAGCACACCATGCTCGGGGCAGGGGACATAATCTTCGCCACTGGGCCCCTGGAGGGAGAGGAGTACCTCAAGAGGGCCACCACCGAGCCCCTTGAATCCCTTTAATCACCCATTGCTTAATATCGCTTAATGATCGTTGGAGAGGGATATGATAGAGATCAGAGAAAAATGGAAAAGAGAAATAGGCTATACCATCCGGGACGTGGACACCTCGGCCAATGGTGAATACATCATCGTGGGCTCCTTTGACAATCGCGTTTACCTATTTGACAGGGAGGGAACCCTGCTCTGGGATCACCTCACAGGGAATACGGTCCGTGATGTTGCCATAACCTTTGACGGGAAATACATGGCAGCAGGCTCCTATGACAGGTTCGTTTATTTTTTCAACACAGATGGCGAGCTTCTGTGGAGGTTCAGGACCGAGAATTCGGTGAGGGACATCTCCATCTCAGCGGGAGGAGAATACCTCGTGGTTGGCTCTAATGACAGAAGGGTGTATTTTTTGGACAGGGAAGGAAACCTTCTCTGGAAATACAGGACAGGTGCCGCGGTCTATACTGTGGCCATGAGCATGAGAGGGGAATATGCCGCAGCGGGCTCCTACGACAGGAAGGTCTATTTCTTCAACAGGGAAGGGGAGCTTCTCTGGGAATTCGAGACAGGCAGCGCGGTGCGGGATGTGGAGATGAGCACTAAAGGGAAACTCGTGGCAGCCGGCTCCTATGACCATCACCTCTATTTTTTGGACAGGAGCGGGAGATTGCTCTGGAGGCGGAAAATGCAGAGTTCTGTGGAAAAGGTGGCCATATCCCCATCTGGCGACGAGATAGCGGCCGGAAGTGAGGGTGAGGTCTCACTTTTCGATCAAAGAGGAGGCCTTCTCTGGAGGCAATCCACCGGCACGTATGATATCCGGGGTCTGGAGATATCCACACAGGGAGGCTCGATAATCTGCGGTTCCAGGGATAATGAGGTCCTTTATTTCGAGAAGGGCGGTGGGCTGCTCTGGAGATACAAGACTCCCCAATGGGTGGAGACCGTTGCGGTGGGGTCGAGGGGTAGATACATCGCGGCGGGCCTTAGGAACGGGTTGCTCTATCTGTTCGACAGCCTTGAGTTCTTCGAGGGATACCTTAAGGAGGCGAAAAGAGCCATTGTCAGGCTTGAGAATTACGGCACGGGATCGGCTCGGGCAAGGGCATTGTATGAGAACGCCGAGCAGGAGTTCCATCGCGAGAACTACATGAAGGCTCTTGCCCTTGCCATCAGGGCCCGAACAATGGCGGAAAAATCTGTCCAGGAGAGCAGGCCCGTATTCTCTTACATTGTTAAAGCAGAATCTCCTTTTGCGGCAGGGAAATGGAACCCGATCGTATTCAAGGTCGCCAATACAGGAAATGCGGATTCCCAGGATGTCCTTATCCGTTTTACTGGCCCCTTCAGGGTACGGGGGGAAAGGAAGATCGAGGTGTTGAGGGCCGGTACATTCAGGGTGCTGAGATTGGACCTCAGACCCATGAATCCAGGGGAGCAAAGAATAGAATTGGCGATACAATATTTCGACTTCGGGGGAAGGGAGTACACCGAGACGGATGGTGCAAGGGTCCATGTTCGAGAAGAGCTCGAATCCCGCGCACCAGAGGCGGATTTCAGGCAGGTCATCTTCAGGAGGATGCCCGTCCAGGCACATGCAAGAAAACCGGAGCCAAGAACCGAACCAAGATGCCCGAACTGCAACCGCAATGTCCGGGCGGAATGGCTTGTATGCCCATACTGCGCTACGCCGATCAAGTAGGTAGATTGGGTGTCTCAGTCAACTTTGATGAGCGTTTCCCCCTCGGTATGATACGCAATCCTCACGAATTTTTGCGAGAAATCCCCTGAACCCTCTCCTTCGGAACGGTGCAGGAGATAGAATTCCGTGAGATGGTCCTCGTTCCCATCGTCGTTCCATTCGATCAGGCGATAGGGGTCACACCAAAGGAACTTCTTATTCGGCAGGTCGATGTGGGGTGTGTAGACATTACCATTCTTATCGGGGATCACCGCATTGGCCCAGGAATGTCCGCCCCAGCCCTCGAATTTCCTGTTAGAGACGAATCCGTATCCCGGGAAAGCGGGAATATCCACAGCCCTGCACATGGCCGAAAAGAGGAGCACCATGTCATCGCAATCCCCAACCTTCCCATCGAGAGTTTCTTTGCATGTCTTTGGCCTGGTGCCAACCTGGTAGACCACGTTATCAACCACGAAATCGTATATCGCCCTCACTTTTTTATAGACCGTGTTTTTCCCGGAGGTAACCTCCTGTGCGACATCCCTGACATCGTCCAACCGGATCAATGGTCTGGGGGTGCCTCCGCCGCCATAGGACTCATCATGATTGTATTTGTCCTTGAGGTATTGGGGAATCTGGTCCACGGTGCCGGAATTCTTTGAGGTGATGTCCTTCCATTCGTATGTTCTTGTGGCAACGCTGTAGGTCACGTTGATCGTGACGAGCTCTCCCTCGCTTGCACTGCCGTTGAAATAGATCCAGGGGTCGGATGGATCCGCAACCACACCGGGCGGCAGGTCATAGCTCCAATCGAGAATCGTTTGAATGCGTGTTCCGTCCTCTGCCGTCACGTTTTTCGGAATAGGTATACGTATCCTGAAATCTATATCGCCTCCTACGGCCCTGACCTCAAACTCCCTCCTGATCTTGTAGGTTGCGGATTTGGCCACCTTGTAATACTTCGGGTTCATCCAATCCCAGAGCCCCGAGACGTCCTCCAAGATCTTTGAGGGGTCTTCCGGGTACTCCTGTATTCTTTCCCGCTGGGGGGCGGTCTGTGGAAGGATCAGGAATAGTACGATTGCAATGGCAAGAATGTATCTGCGGGTGTGCCTGGTCTTCCCCGGGGATACTCGCCGGGATACCTTCTCTCGAGGCCTCTCTCCGATCTCTTCTCCCTCCTCGGGCACGAGCCTTCCGCAGCTTGGACACATGATGTCCGAATAGTCCAGCTCATTACCGCAGTATGGGCATTTTGGCATTGGTGATTCCATGCAGAGTGGGGTAATAAAGGTTTCGCCAATGCGATCATGAGTGCTGTCCACAATCCATCATGAATACTAACCCGATCCATGATCCATCTTACCTGGTGATGGAGATAGAATCCATGATCCATCTTACCTGATGATGGAGATAGAATCCATGATCCATCTTACCTGATGATGGAAACCCAATCCATGATCCATCTTACCTGATGATGGAAACCCAATCCATGATCCATCTTACCTG
>DAOVMN010000118.1 GCA_030630685.1 Thermoplasmata archaeon
CAATTTCTCGTTGTAGTCTCCGGTATCTGCACCTATGGCCTTGAGGAGATTTTCGAGCTTTTGAGGGTTTTCTGAATCATCCGGTCTTCCTATTTGATGGGGTCTTATCAGATGGCAGCCGTAGTGAGCCGCTACTTTCAGATATTTAATCGGGTTCTTAACATGCTTTTTGATCTCATCGACTCCAATCTCATCATGCAAAAGGTCCAAAGTGTGGTAGACTTTCACATTGCCCCCATATTTCAAACCCTCTTCTTTCAACAATCCGTTTACCTTTTCTTTTAATTCCGGATTCTCGTCCAGTATCTTTTTTACCTCGGTCAGGGCCAGGTGACATTGGGGACAGGGAGCCAATATATCCAGTCCCTCTTTCTCAAAAACTGCGATGTTTCTTGCTGACAGATACGTTGTCATAAAAAGATTTATGCTTCTTAGCGGTGTCCCACAACAAGATGTGTTTTTGAGGTCAACAAGTTCCATCCCGAATTTGGGCAGGGTCTCTCTTAGCGACATCTCATAGGCATATTGTTCTGTTGGAATCACGCAACCGAGATATAGACCGAGTCTCACTTTATCACCTCAATGTTTCTGTAGCTGCCTTCATTATTATTTGTTGAAACTTGGCCGGGTCCTCCGGTCTTTGTATGGGCGGCAGATTCAACTTCTCCCGATCGATGGTCTCGTTTTTCCTGTTCAAAACCTCTTTTGGTGCCTGGATCAATCCGGTACCAAGAACGTTTTGCAGCATGTTCGTATAACCTGAAGGTATTTGTTTACCCATGGCGACAGCGAGATTTTTCAGTGCAAACAGAACATTTACCGGGGCCATCCCCTGGGGGCATCGCTCCTTGCACTTGAAGCACGTCATGCAGGTCCAGATAATGTCCGAGTTCACCAGCTCGTCTATGAAGCCGTTCTTGACCAGGGCCATGATCCTGTGAGGCTCCAGTTCCAGGAGTATGAATGCTTCACATCCCGAGGTACACTTACCACATTGGAAGCAGAAATTGGATATGTCTTCGGACATACTATCTAACATGCCGTTGATCTTATCCTGTAGCTCACCCTGGGGCTCGACCATGGAGGTCAGATCTACGATAGTCATATTATCACCCTTTGAATCTCAGGATACACAAACCATATAGCACTGATGGGACTTTTTGTGGTCTTTTGCATGCATATCTCTCCCTGCACTATCTTCTTCCGGAAATACTTTGGAACTTCCAACTTCCATAATGTTAGTGTTGATATTAAGCTGTTGGTAAAGATGGGGATGTCACCTCCGGCAGCAAGCACAGCTCCTACCTTATCATCGGGGTTCATTATTCATCACCCTCCAGTTTCTTCAGCAATGCCTCCGGTCTTACCTTGTTCAACCTGAAACCTAACTGTTTCCTGGCCTCCAATCCAAATGCCAGGCCGAGTAGCTGAGGATAATACAGCACCGGTAATTTGTATTCCACATCGAAGTTGGACTCGATCTTTCGCTGGTTGTCCTCGTACATTATGGAACAGAACGGGCAGATGGTTATCAGGGCATCCACATCGTTTGTTGTTACATTGTCGAGCTTTTCCTTGGCCATCTTGAGTGCTATGCTTTCCTCCACCCCCAAAATGGCACCGCCGCAGCACTGAAGCCTGTTCTTATAGTCTATTACCTTTGCGCCCGTGAGCTCCACCAGCTCATCAACGGTCCTCGGGTCCTCGGGATTATCAAAGCCCTCGTATATCTTCTTTGGCCTCAGGTAATGGCAGCCGTAATGTATGGAAAAACTGAAATCCCCGAGGTCTTTCGTTACCCTCTCCTTTATTGCATCAGGGCCTATGTCCTCGTATAGTATTCTTGAAAAGTGTTTGACCTTTACCCCGGGCTTGTATTCCATATCTATCTTGCCCAGTTCCTCGTTCACTTCGTCCCTCAGTTCCTTATTCCCCTTAAGCTCCCGGTTGGCTTCTGTCAGGACCGAGGTACAGGCATTACAAAGCGAGCAAATGTCCAGGCCTCTATCTGCGGCAATAGATAGGTTCCTTGCCGCCATAACAAGCGAGGCCCCGGAATCCGTGGACTTGACGGGAAAGCCGCAGCAGGCAAAGTCCTCAAGGTCGGTAAGCTTCAGGTCAAGGACTTCTGCCACCTGCCTTGCAGCGATCTCATAGTTCTGGCCCCTTACGGGGATCGTACAACCCAGGAAAAGGGCGTAATTTATTCTATCATCTCCTTGATCTCGCTATTCCTTGCTATCAGATTTACATCCTCGAACGTCTTTTTTACAGGAGGTAATCCCAGTTTCTTACGTTTTTTGTTGTCGTAGTCCTCTACTTCATAGAGCCGACCGAATGTACCGACCAGCCTTGCCTGCTCCCTGAATGCGGGATGGACGTAGCCCTCTTTGACCGCTATGTTCTTCAAAGCGGTCATGATGTCAATGAGTCTCACGTCCTGGGGGCACCTGTCATAGCAGGTATAGCATGTGGAGCAAAGCCAGATGAAATCGCTTTGCAGCACTTCATCCCTCATACCCAGGAGCACTATCCTGATGATCTTCCTGGGATTGTATTTCTCGTCGATCCCCCTCACCGGGCATCCGGCGGTACAGGTACCGCAGGCAAAGCACTGCATGATATTGGCACCGCCGGACTCCCTGGCAACCTCATATTTGAAGTTCGGGTCCAAATCCTTTGTCTCGATCATGGTATTCAGCCCTCATTATTGCATCCCTGGTGTGGGATTTATTCAGCCCTCATTACTGCATCCCTCGTGTGGGATCTATTCAGCCCTCATTACTGCATCCCTGGTGTGGGATCAATGGATAAGAAACGAGAATGAAGAGAGAGGGAAGCAGAACAAACCCTCTTTCTGTCCACCTCTTTCAGTCCATCTCTTTCTTTATGGCATCGGTCAATTTCGGTAGTACCTCGTAGAGATCACCAACTATACCGTAGTCCGCGGAGTCGAATATCAGGGCATTGGGATCCTTGTTTATGGCAACGATGATACCGGAATCCCGGATACCCGCGATGTGCTGGATCTGCCCGCTTATTCCTATGGCAAAATACAAGCTGGGCTTGACCTTGTGGCCGGAAAGGCCGATCCAGTGATCCTCCGAGAGCCATTTCAGGTCTGCGGAGATCGGCCTGGAGCATCCTATGACCTTGCCCTTCAAAGCATCCGCCAGTTCTTCCGCCAGGTGAAGGTCCTCCCTGTTCTTGAAACCACGACCGCAGGACACTATTATATTTGCTGCCTCCACGTCCACCCCTTCGGAGGGCATCTCCTCTATCCCGGCAATATTGGAGTAAGAGCTTGAGACATCATAGCTCTTCTCGATGACCTCGCCGCTGCGTCCCTCGTCCTTCTTTAGGGGATCGAAGAGTTTGGACGGTACAGTAATGATTCCCGGTCTTCCTGAAAAACGTTCCACGGATATCGCATTACCATTGTATACCATCCTCTCCACTGTCAATTCGCCGTCTTCCATGTATATGTCCGTGCAGTCGATAACGCAACCGGTGGAGAGCTTGGCTGCCAATCTGGAAGCCAGTTCCTTGCCATATTTGTTCGATCCGATGAGGACCGGCCCGCTTTCCACATCGTTTACCATATTGGCCATGATGTCGGTGTATTCCTCTGCTTTGAAGTTCTCAACCCCGCTCTCGACAAGGAAGACCTTGTCGGCACCGTGGGATATGTATTCATTGGCCAGGTTCTCGTCCTTTTCATCTATCATTGCGACGATGACCTCGCCATCCTGCTCATCTGCCAACTCTCTGCCCTTCGCGATCATCTCCAAGGTCAATTTCTTGTTATTGGAATAGATCAGTACCATTTTATCACCCCAGCAAGCCTTCCTTTCCCAGGCTAATAACCAGCTTCCGGACCCCTTCTTCCGGATCCTCCCCATATACGACATTCTTTCTTTCCATGGAGACCCCTCTCAAATCTACACTCTTTATACCGGGCTCCATCCTTTCCTCGAGCAAATCGCTTCCATCCCATTCAATTATGGGTTTACTTGCTGCGCCCAGGATCCCCATCAGGCTCGGCAATCTCGGCTTGTTGATCTCCTTGGTTACTGTGATCAGCACCGGAAACGTGCTCTCCATCTTCACCGCCTTATCGGTGAGATCCCGCTCCGCTCGTACCTTATCACCCTCTATACTCATAGCGCGGGCATATGTTATCTGTGGTATGTCCAGCAGCCCGGCGATCCTGGGGCCCATCTGTCCGGAGAACAGGTCCACGGAGGCCTCTCCACAAAGGATCAGGTCGTAATCTCCGATCTTCTCGATCGCTTTGGCCAGAAGTGTGGAAACGGTATTGTAGTCGAACTCTTCCGGCGGGCTGACCAACACGGCCTCGTCCGCACCCATGGCCAGCAGCTCTTTTACCTGTTCCCGGGCATCGAACGGTGCAACGCTCAATACCGTTACCTTGGTATCCTTATTCTCTTCCTTGAGTTTTATTGCCTCTTCCACGGCATTCTTATCAATGTCGCTGATGGTCTTTCCTATGCCTTTCAAAATGGGCTTGTTCGTCTGTTTATCTATCTTTATCTCCCTTACGTCGACTACCTGTTTCGCACATACGATTATGTTCATTTAAACCTCACCTCTTCTTCTTTTCACTCATTGTTCCTTTCACTTGCCTCTTGATTTTCCGGACATCATTTAACAGCCTATCTCAATAGGTCCTGGGCAATTACCATCCTCTGAACCTCGGATGTCCCTTCATATATCTCTGTGATCTTCTGGTCCCTGAAATATCTCTCCACAGGGTAATCCCGGGTATATCCATATCCTCCATGGATCTGCACTGCCTTGTTCACTGCCCTACCGGCTACCTCCGATGCATAGAGCTTGGCCATGGCCGCCTCCTTACTGAACCGCCCTCCTTCCTTCTTCTTTACTGCAGCACTGTAAACCAGGAATCGAGCAGCCTGTATCTCTGTTTCCATGTCTGCAAGCATCCACTGGATGGCCTGGAACTTCGCAAGAGGTCTTCCAAACTGCTCCCTTTCTTTGGAATACTTCACTGCCTCGTCCAGCGCGCCCTGGGCGATCCCCAATGCCTGGGCAGCGATACCAACCCTGCCATGGTCCAATGTCTCCAAGGCTATCTTGAATCCCTGTCCCTCCGAGCCAAGAAGATTCTCCCTGGGGGCCCTGCAATTTTCAAATACAAGTTCACATTGATGAGAACCACGTATGCCCATCTTTGTTTCCAGGGTGCCGATCTTGAATCCAGGGGTGCCCTTCTCCACAACAAATGCACTGATCCCGCGTGCACCTTTGGCCATATCGGTTTTTGCAAAAACAGTGACGATTCCGGCTTGCGGCCCGTTCGTAACAAAGATCTTGGAACCATTTATTACATAATCGTCCCCATCCTTCTCGGCAGTGGTTTGAATGCCTGCAACATCCGTCCCGGCACCTGGTTCTGTAATGGAAAATGCCCCGATGTATTCACCACTGGCAAGCTTGGGGAGATATTCTTTCTTTAGCTCTTCAGACCCATATTTAATAATCGGAAAAGGGGCCAGGGAGTTATGAACAGCGGTGATGACACCAGTGGAAGCACATACTCGAGATATCTCCTCGATAACGATCGCATAACTCACTCCATCAACATCCACTCCCCCGTATTCCTTTGGGATGGTGAGACCCATTAAATTCAATTTTCCCATCTTTTCAATGGTCTCCTCAGGGAATCGCTCCTCTTCATCGATTTCGGATGCGATCGGTTCTACCTCGTTGAGAGCGAATTCCCTGACCATCTTTCTTGTCATTTCCTGTATCTTGGTCAGCTTGAAATCCATGATAATGGCCTCCATTTATGTTTGTTCCGGGTGCGTCGATGATATTCTTTTACCTTAAAACAGTTTTGATAATCCTCTTATCCAATCCTCCTCACTTCGTTGGAATCCTTTGTTTTGCCGGTAATCATGCTGAGTGTTTGAATGGAAGATCTTGTATTGAATTCGGAGTATGTTGTAACGTAGCGAGTGGTGTGGGAAGGGGGTGGATCGGGGGAACCGATGGGGAGAAATATTGGTGATCATGTTTTGGAGGGTAGGGTATGAATCCATCCCCAAATGGGTAAAAAATGCTCCTCGGAATTCTATCTCCGCTTCCTCACGATATTCACAAACACAGCCACTCCTATGGCCAGCAGATAGAAGGATGCGGTGAACCCGGGGATGAATTCTCCACCGCCCCCATCTTCCTCCTTGTTCTCCACCTTTCCTTCCCGGATAACTTCTTCCGAGCAGGCATCACCATCAACGGCCCTCACCCTGATCGTGTATTCGCCGTTTTTCAGTTTTGTTGTATCCCAGTCATAAGTCCAGTTGTCTATGCCTTTTGCAGAAATCCACGCTCCGCCGTTGATGGAAATCTCGACTCTGTCAACTATGCCATATTTCAGAAGGAGAGAATATCCCTCCTGAGCCGGTCCTCCATCCGCCACATCCTTGATAAGGATCATATCACCTGGGGTGATCTTTCCGTCTCTGTCGTTGTCCTGAAATGACAGATTGGTGTATTTGTCGTCTAAGTTAAGACCATAGATGTCTTTCACACTTCCCTGTGCTCCGGGGACTGCGTTTCCCTCATAATTTAGGAGGACGTAGTCCACAGAGCAAACAGAGAATGCATCGGGATCAATGTTTCCGATGCGCACCATAAAGTTATTACCGGACTGCCCATAATATAAAATGCTTCGAGTGATGTTGCCGCCCAACGTGGGGACTATGTCGCAACATAGTGAATAAGAATTTAGATATTGTCAACCACATAAAAATGTAAACTCTCAATCTGGAAAGGACAATTTCCTTTCCAGTGGGATAC
>DAOVMN010000510.1 GCA_030630685.1 Thermoplasmata archaeon
CGAGATCGAAACCAACGCAGGTGTAACATTCTCCGGGGGAAGGGTGGCGGCCTACATCTCCGCGGCACCCGGGGTCCCGGTGGTCGATGGTCTGTTCGAGGAATGGATCGACCCGATGAAGGACGCGAAAGGTGATACATCCAATCCGAACGTGGACATCACCAATTATGATTCTGTTCAACAAAGCAGCAATGCCTATTTCTATCTCAAGGTGGACGGTGAGATCCTCGCGGGAGTAAGGGTTCCGGCCATTAGGGCGATGAACGAGCCCTCCATGTCGGATACGGAAGAACCGGCTGATTCCGAGCCCGGGAACGTAATAATAGATGATACCCCGTTACCCGTGGAGACGAACGAGGATGCCATCTATATTTTCCTCAGCGACTCGGATTTCACCGCGGGGGACGATTTCACCGCAGAGGACGCAGAGAACGCAGAGAGGAATGAAAGGAGCGGTTACCTGGTAAAGGAAGGATTCTATGCAGAGAACATGATCGAGATAAAGGGACAGGATGGGATCATTAGCTCTGCCAGATACATGGAGTTCAAGGGCGAGACACCCGAGGAGTGGGACTGGAAGTTTGCCCGGAATGTGGATGCTGCCTCGGGCTTGAAGGAGATTGAGGCGTGTGTTGAGGCGGAACCGGTGAGGGTGTGCTTCAATGTGGTGGATTGGAGTTTGCCAAACTTGAGTCCAAATGAGATAATGATAGGACATGATGATTGGACCGGTTCTATCGCCGATAATGGCCAGGTTTCAACTGGAACCCGTGGCTACGAATCTTACGACCTCCTTCGAAATGACGAATCTGGGGGGCCGGAAGATTATTCTGCTCAGTCTTCAATTGACATCGATAGAGTTCGGTGGAAATATGATGACACTTACTTCACTATTGAAATTCAGTGTGACGCTGATGTGGTTCTAGTATCAAACACATATGCTGTTTTTGTTGATCTCGAAGGTAATGGCTACAATGGATATGAAATTGCATATGCTACTGATGACGGGACTGTAACGACGGCAAATTTGTATACTTGGGATACTAATTGGGGATCTGCCACTGCAAAAACATTTCGAGTAACGACTCCTGCTAATGCAAAGATTATTGAATTACAAATGGACAGAAGTGCAGCATCCGAATTAAATAATGATATGACTTTTAAAGTAATGGTGGCATCAGATTCCACTGCTGATGCTCTTGATGACGTTAATAATAACGCTGATAGAGATCCTTCTGCGAGTGGAACGGATTGGGAAGATTTCCTTGACAGTAATAGTAATGGTAAAGGAGTTGACCAAGGTAATCCCGGTACAATCCCAGAATTCCCCACCATCGCCATCCCCGCTTTTGGCATCATCGCCCTCTTCGTGGTCTTCCGGCGAAAGCGGAG
>DAOVMN010000029.1 GCA_030630685.1 Thermoplasmata archaeon
TACCAGGAACCGGGCAAGGGATGTATACGACCTCTGGTATCTAATAAAGGATAAAGAACCTCCGGATCTAGCACTCATAAATGCCAAGTTAGAATGTTACAACAGGAAATTCGATGTAGAAGAACTAAAGCAAAGCATCGAGGCCAAGGGGGATATCTGGAAAGCCGAACTCGCACCGATCCTGTTTGGGCCGCTTCCGGATTTTGACAGGGTAAGGGACACCATCATGAAAAAGTGGGGGTGAGGGTGTGGAAGGGTTCTTTGTGCATAAGTAGTACAATGTAGTACTGTGAGGATATCCTGCAAATCTCATTAAAATCGCAACACCGCAATGTTTAATTACATTTTCCAAGGTGTTGCCCGTATGCGATCCTTTTCGCACGCTGAGATTAAGGACTATCAAAAGAGAATCCTTGAGCTGAAGAAGGAAAAGAATGCCATAATCCTGGCACACAACTATCAGCTTCCCGAGATACAGGACGTCGCCGACCTCCTGGGGGATTCCCTTGGCCTTTCCAGGGAGGCCTCACGGAGTGATGCGGAGGTAATAGTATTCTGCGGCGTAAGGTTCATGGCGGAATCGGCTAAGATACTCAGCCCGGGTAAGATCGTGGTTCAACCGGATAATGAATCTTTGTGTCCAATGGCCGCGATGATCGATGCGGAGGACGTGAGGCAGCTCAAGAAGGAGCATCCAGGTGCGGTTGTTGTGGCCTATGTGAACACCACCGCCGAGGTGAAGGCCGAGGTGGACGTGTGCTGCACCTCCGCCAATGCAGTGAAAACGATTCAGGCACTGAAGGAGAAGGATATAATCTTCGTACCGGACGTCAATTTAGGGATGTACGTCAAACGCTTCGCAAAAGGGAAGAACATCATCCTCCATCCGGGTTATTGTCCGACGCACGACGATATTACCGTAGAGCAGGTAACCGCCCTGAAAAATGAGCATCCCGGGGCCGAAGTACTTGCCCATCCCGAATGCCGGCCAGAGGTTATAGATATTGCCGACTGGGTTTATTCCACCGGAGGGATGGTCACACACTCTTTTTCCTCTCCTGCCAAGGAGTTCATAATCGCCACTGAGAAGGAGATGGTGTACAGGCTGCGGAAAGAGGCGGAAAAGAGGGGAATAGATAAGACATTCTACCCCATAGCTACCGCGATCTGCCCGGATATGAAGAAGATCACCATCGACAAACTGGTAAGGGGCCTGGAGACACTCTCCCCGGCCATCGAGCTTCCTGAGGAGTTGATCGGGAAGGCAAAAAGGCCCCTTGACCGAATGCTTGAGATAGGAAGGTAACCGTGTATTTTCACTATGGAGGCAAGGAATGACGAATCTTATTGGAATGAAGGATATCGAAAAGGACATTCACCGCGTATTGGATGATGCCTTAACAATGAAGAACGGCAGAATCTCCTTTGCACCTCTTAAAGGGAAAGTCCTGAGTATGCTCTTTGAGAAACCTTCACTGAGGACCAGGGTTTCCCTTGAGGTAGGATTCAGGCAGCTCGGCGGACACCCCATCTACCTCTCCCCCAACGAGGTGGGAATAGGGAAAAGGGAGAGCACTCATGATGTGGCCATGGTACTATCGAGGTTTGCGGACATTATCACCTATCGCGCTTTCCTGCATCAGAACATGGTGGAGCTAAGTGAATACGCCACAGTACCCGTTATCAATGCACTGGACGATCTGGAGCATCCCTGCCAGATAATGGCCGACCTCCTGACCATCAAAGAACACAAAGGTAATTTCAAGAGAAAGCTGGCCTATGTTGGTGATGGGAACAATGTGTGCAATTCGTTGCTCCTGGGCTCCGCTATGGTGGGCATGGACATCTCTGCCGCCACCCCGGAGGGCTATGGGCCCGATCCCGGGATTGTCAAGATGGCGAGGGCCATATCCGGGAAGACATGGTGTACCGTCGAACTCACCCACGATCCCCTCGAGGGCGTAAAAGGGGCGGACGTCATCTATACCGACACCTGGACCTCGATGGGAAACGATGAGGAGAGAGATGAGAGGATGAAGGTATTTCCCCCTTTCCAGGTGAACAGAAAACTCGCAGAGGAGGCGGACGAGGACTACATCTTCATGCACTGCCTCCCTGTCCATCGAGGAGAGGAGGTTACAGATGAGATAATAGACGGCCCGCACTCGGTGGTATTCGATGAGGCGGAGAACAGGATGCATGCACAGAAGGCCATCATCCTTTGGGCCCTTGACATCCCTGTCGTAACCCCTGAGTAATCATCCATCATGGTTAACAACCTGAATTTAATGCCAATAAAAAACACATGTATCGACTCGAGGCACCACCATGCCGGGAAAGGAAAAAGTTATCACACAGATATCAGATTTTTTCAATCTCTACACCCTGATCTTCGGTGCCATCATGGTGGTCCTTGGGGTTCAGTTAATCATCCTGGCCCTGGCATTAGGTCCCATTGAAACCGTATGCTTTTCCATACCTCTCCTGTTATTCGGAGGATTACTGGTCTATATAATGCTTCAGGACAAGGTCTACCACAGGGTGTTCTATCGCCCGGCCTACTATCCTTATTACTCCCTGCCGGGTTACACGCAACCTGCCTATTCGCCTCCACCACCTCCACCACCTCCACCACCTCCACCCGATTACCAGGGGGAACCGCCGCCTCCTTCAGATTCGGATATCCCCTATGCCAGACCAGCGTCACCCCAGAATGCGCTCAGGGTTCGGCCTCCGGTTTATTACCCACCTTATTATGGGGGCTATGGGCATGGTTATGGTTCGCCCTATTTCGGTATCCCCTACATCACCTATGTTCAATATTTCAGAGAAACCCTCTCCATCCCACAGATTCGAAGTCTTCTTATCATCTTCCTCGTTTCCATCATCGGTGGTTCCGTGGTCCTGCTCGTAGGGGGGCCATATATCTTTCTTTTCCCGATATTCTTCATCATCGCATTCACCTTCCCCTCCTTCATCTGGATATCCTATGTCTATCACAAGGATGTCCTTGAACCGGAATCCAAACATGGGATATTCCTTGTCCTTTCCTGGGGTATGTTCTCCACTCTCTTTGCGATATTCCCGAACACCCTCTCGGCGTACTATTTCGAGTTGCTCTATTCCTCCGGGATCGCGTTGATAATTACTGCAGTTGTTGTTGCACCCTTCAATGAGGAATTCTTCAAGCCTTTGGGACTCCGGCGGGTGCGTGGGGAGATGAACAGTGAACTGGACGGCCTCATCTATGGCGTCACCTGCGGCATGGGGTTTGCAATCATCGAAAACTTCTCCTACGAGTTAGGCTTCCTCTTCTCAGGGGAGTCCCCTGCGGTGATCTGGACATTTGGCTCATTCATCAGAGGCATCGGAAGTACGATAATTCACGCTGCAGGTGCGGGGTTGATAGGTTTCACGTATGCAAGGCTTAGAATCCTGAAAATGAAGCAGAGAAATGGACTAATACCACCTGGAGAATCCATCTACGATCTCAGCCTTCCCGCGGCCTATCTCATAGCCGTGGGATTACACGCACTTTGGAATGGATCAGCCTCCCTTTCATCGATTTTCGATAATGTCACAGGCATCATCCTGAGTTTTGGGGGCCTTATCGTTGCATTCATTATAGCCTTCCACATCATCAAATCCTTAGCCAATGAAGGCATTAGAAGGGACATGGAGAGACATGGAAGGAGGGGTTATGTCAACCCTGTGCAAGGAAGATGATCATACCGCCTTTGCCCGGATGTTGCTAAAGCCCTGCTGGACATAATAGGCGAAGGGACCGAACACGTCCTGCTTTCCCATCTAAGCAGGGAAAACAACACCCCAAGCAAGGCCTACCACACGGTTCGTGGGATGCTGAGGGAGTTCCACCTGAGCCCCAAACTCCATCTGACCCGCAGGGATGGCATCTCGGAGATGATTACGCTCGATAAGTAAAGTTAAATGAGTGAAATTGCGAGCAGGTCTGCAGGTCTAAGGGTTCTTGCCCGACTGCACTAAAATGTTGTGAGGACTCGAATAATCAAATCCACCTACATTCTTGTACTTCATGGATAGTTAGGGGTGGTACCAACCCACGGAGGATAATCTTATTATATAGGTAAAATTTTGTGTCAATCTGTTTATATAGTCGGTATTACCTCAATTTGTTATGGCTGGAAAAAGAATTTCCACAAGCCGAAGAATCAACCAAAAGGGGAAAAAGAGCAAATGTGCCGAAACGGTCAGAGCAGAGATATACAAGGTTATTTCTGAGAATCCCGGCCTTTGTTTCAGCGAAATCAAATCCAAAGTAAAGAGAGGAAACGGGACTGTTAATCATCATCTTCACATATTGAAACGGGCTGGTTTAATCGTCTCCAGGATATCTGGCAGAAGAAAACTCTACTGGATAAAACAGCACAGAGGTTTAATGACAGATGAGCATCGCTGTGAAATCTGTCAGAGCATTGTTGATTTGCTCCGCGAGAGAGAAGGAGGACTTACGGTGAGGGAGATTGCTGACAGACTGGGAATGAGTCATCAGAGGGTCTGCTATCATCTAAAAAAATTAGAACTGAAGGGGATTCTGCAAAGGAGGACCTGGGGGCGTAGGACTCTGTGTCTTCTGGGTAAAAATAGAGGATTTGGAGGCGATTCGCAAAATTATTCTCCAAAGGGTTTAGATAATTGGCAAAATCCTCTCCAAAGGGTATAAATAGTTGGGGAGGGGTACAAAAATTTCACTACTCGAAAACTACGAGGAAGGTGAAAAAGATGATAAAAAACAAGATTCGAACAATTGGGGCGCTACTTCTTTGCGCTATGATGGCCAATGTGATCATACCTGCCAATGCAAAGGCGGATACTGGTAACGATTGGGTTGTAGGTACTGACGAATCATACAGCAACCAAGTGATTATTCTCGATGGAAATCTGATTATCCAAGATGGTGGGAATCTTATCCTAGTGTCATGACAATCTAATTATGGAACATAATATTTGTACAATTTCTTATCTGCTTTCTCACTCGTGAATTTCCAGTTGATCTTCTTTTTCCCATCATTCCTCCTCTTGGTCCATGCAGCCACCTCCCGCACTAATTTCCCCAAGTCACCAATTCGTCTTCCAGTGCATTCAATATCCATCACATTGATCTCAATTTCCGCAGCATTGAGCCAACTTGCATGCTTTGGTGTGTAATGAAATTCGATCTTGCTCAAAATCCTCTGCGCTTCATCCTTGCTGAACGCTTCATAGAATGACTTTTCATTATGAGTGTTGAGATTATCTGCGATTAGTCGGATAAGCTCAACATCTGGATAGTCCTCGTCTACAAGCATCTTAACAAACAATGCAAAGTCCTTCCTTGTTCTTCTTTTGGTAACCTGCGTCACCCGTCTTCCTGCCTTGATTTCGACGGCTACGAATATGTTTGATGTGCCGTTCCGGACATATTCATAATCGTATTTTTCAGGTCTGCCTGGCTTCATAGGGATGGGTCTTCTTTTTTCTCCGAGAAGTTGCTTTGGTTTCTCGTCAAAATTGATAATAGGCCTTTTTGGGTTATACGGTTCTTCGTATAGGTCGAGGATATCATACATGCAGGCTCTATATATCCCATCAATTACCTGAATGCACCACATCCTTCTCAACCATGGTTTAAGTTTCGTTTTTTTAAAATAAGCCGGACACTCTCACGGTTTATTGTTTCAAATCCTTCCTTTTTCTTGAGTTCTTCAGTGAGCAATACAAGTGCCCATCTCTTTCTTCCATCGGGCGATTTGGTACATGCCAGTGCTATGATTTCCGCTTCGTGCCTTTTTGTGTATTTCTTGGGTTGACCTGATCTTGGTTTCTCAGTCAGAGCACTTTGGAGTCCCTCTTCACAGTACCTTTTCTTGGTTCTCCAAACGGTATTCCTACCGACATCTAATATTTGAGCTATCTCTGTGTCTCCTTTTTCTTGGTTTGATAGTAGCAGAATACGTGCTCTGGTTAGCTCTCTTGCTCTTTTTTGTCCCTTTTTCACAAAATCTCTGAGGAACTTTAACTCGTCCTCTTTCAGTTTTGTTCTTACCATGAACTGGACAAAGTATTTCTTCTTTATAAAATTGTTCCAAAACTAAGTTGTTGAGACACTAGAAGGTTGTACTTTGAAATTTCAATGTGATGTGGATGGAGAACACGGAATAGAAATACAGCAAGGAGGAGAGTTGCATACACAGGACACATTAATAACAATAGACTCACCTACATATTCATCCACTTATTTTTTTGAAAGCTATGGCACTCTTGAATTAAACCACTCTGTGGTGGAATACGTATGGGGAAATGCTGCATCTGGTGTTGGTGGAATACAGATATATTCTTACAATGCCATGATAAATAGTTCCATCATCTCCAACTCTCAATCCTCCGCGATTTACATCTCACCTTTATACTCCTATATCCCACCTGGAGCCGCCCCAGGAAATCCTAGTGAAAACGCAGGTGAGATCTACATATGGAACAACACAATAACAGATTCCCTGAACGGAATATTCTGTCAGGGAACTATCCATGAATCATTTACATTGGACGTTCCTTCTTCAGGTTATGACTCTCACATTGTTTCCTTGCCGGATTCTTATGTCCTGATTTATTCAACAACTGATACATCCCCATCAGCAAATATGTCTCTGCTGGATTCGTCAGAGAACCCGATTGTTTGGGGATACTGGGAAGTAATCTTTGATACTCTTCTTAGTTCAGGTAATTACGAATTTAGAGCTCATAGTAATGGCGACAACGGTCTATGTAAAGTTTCTATTTCTGATTGTTTTCCGAAATTAATCGGGAATGAGATTGATGTAAGCACCACAGGAATCATATGTGATAGTTCGATTCCGTTGATTTTGGCAAACACAATCCAAAATGCAAATTCTGGTATAGTTTCCACGAGCAGTACCCCAAGGATAAGAAAATGTTTTATTCAAGACAATAGCGCTGTTGGTATCCATTCGGTAAACTCTTATACTGAGATATATCAAACTTCCATATACGGTGGTGCTGAGGGAATATATCTTTCAACCGACCAATTCGAGATCAGAGAATGTACAATATATGGTCACAGCGATTCTGGATTGAGCGCTATAAACTCACACGGTAAAATATTTGACACCATCGTTTCGCGGAATCAAGACGGGATCGTATGTCTGAATTCACAAATAACAGTCCAAGAGACAATAATCTATGATAACGTCGCAGATGATATGGAGCTTTCGCTTAATACCTACATTCTCTCTTTAGATTCGGAAATAGATGTTTCCAATGTCTTGGTCCAGGATACATCAAGCATAAACCTTTACAGAACCTTCTTTGTGAAAACAATAGATTCAACTTCCAAGGACCCTGCAGGCAGCGAAACCGTGCGAATTGACGGTGTTGATCATACTTCTGACGGCGAGGGCTACATTAAAGATATCATAAATATCGAATGTCAGAAAACACAATCTTCCACGACATATTATAGAGGTCTGGGAATCACAAATGTCCCTGCAGGTATCAAAGCATTGCAAGGATACAAAACAGACAAAGACGCATCTGTGGACTCCAGTATGAATCAGGAAGATACAATAAAAATTATTGATTGGGATGAAACTACATACTGGGAAGCTACGGACTTATCGGGTACGATTTTCTTGGATATAAATTGTGCATTGATGTGTGGCGACATCTATCTGTACCATCCGGAATCTAGTTCATCTGCCGTATATACTTACAATGTAGTAGGATATGATGCATTAGGCAATCCACTCGAAACTACAAATACGGGGAAACCTTCCGGAGAAACTGTAGGTACAATTACTTTATGTAACTATCCAACAGAAATTAAATATGTGGAGATTACCATAACCTCTGATTCCGGTAACCCAATGGTCTCCGAAGTGTTGGATCTGGGAGCTATTGTATCCCCCATCACAGCAGAGGAGATCGCAGTAGCATATGTAAAAATATTTGTAGGAGCCGAGGAGATACTATCCTGGAACTACGCACATGTGGGAAAGGCAATCCCATATTCTTCATCAGAGAAAGAAAGAATAGTGTATGAAGTAGATGTTGTATCTCAGAGTAATGACATTCTCGGGCATATCTTCATAGGTGGCGATAGATACGGACATCCATTATTTTCTGTTGAAGAAGCTACTTTTCCGTGGTATGTTAGCCTGCCCGATAGAATTATAGATTGCGTTGGTCTCTCTGACAAGATGTATGGAGAGATTGTTGTAGATAACATACCTGAAGATGCTGACACAATTACAAAGGCAACGGCAATGTGGAACCCTATAGAAGAGGGAATAAAGTGGGTCAATAAAGGAGTAAATGATGGTTGGGATTACTTAGGAGCGCCAGAAATTCACGATTATTTACCAGGTGCTAAGCACAAGAAAGTTCGTGGTGTTCCACATTATAATCAACATCCTGACTTACCAGGCTCCTGCACCCCAACAGCAGGTTCTATGGTATTCGGATATCATGGTGTTGTAGATAAGGATGATTATGACCCGGATACAAAAGATGGAGAAGTCAGAGAGGCTCAAGACGATCTAGCGGACTATATGGGTTATAAAAAAGGAAAGGGTACAAAACCATTTTTAGTGTCTACTGGGATGAAAGCAGCTGCACTTGAGAGAGGATGGGTTGCTGAGTCCACAAGTTTTTTGGATACAGAAGTATTTTTAAGTTATGGTTTTTATGATTGGTATTGTTTGGAAGTAGGCAATCCTCTTCAAGGATTTCCCGTCATGCTAAGTATATCGGCAGGATGGGGGAGTGATAACGAAGATAAACCGGATAAAAAGGAGAGAGAGGTTAGTAAACATAGTGTCGTAGGGAAGGGGTATCTATATTATGATACAATCCTTTTAGGTCCACTTAGCAATTCTTTGAAATATGACCGATTTTACATAGTAGACAGCGGTTGGGATAGTATGCCTACTCTGTACCTAAATCCTTTAAGATTAACTGGTGTAATGTATACAACCTTCCACCCAATGGATTTTACTCCGCCACCCATTCCACCGATAATCTATAAACCAGATTTATATGTAGGGGATATATGGGTGGAACCCTCAAAACCGGTAGCAGGACTACCTGCGATGATTTTTGCAAAAATATGGAATTATGGCGGAATTGGAGCACCTCCTGTTGAAGTGGACGTCTGGGAGGAACACCATGGACCTCAAAAAATGAGGTGGTTTCTGGGAGCTACTGTTACGACGCCTATACCTCTAAATAGCTATACAATAGTTGCGATTCCTTGGAACACCTTATTACACGGATTAGCAGGTTGGTGTCATCTTTGTGTATATGTGGATACCCCAAATTTAGTTTCAGAATCTAATGAAAACAATAATAAAGGGCAGCTTGGCATCTATGTGCAAGGGATTCCGTTCTAATAGATCCGAAATCAAAATCACCGAAAACTACCGCCTTCCTAAAACCAAAACATATATTAGACAAGATAAAGAAGCGTATTATCATGTTTAAAGTAGTTATCTGTGTTTTGTTTATAGTGCTTCTATTGTTTGCAGGAAGTGTGCAAGGAAATACTTGTCCAGTGGCTTACTCGGAGACGGGAAGTGCAATACCTCTATATGAAAATACATCTATCTACTTGAAATCGGAAAACATTACCACGAAAATCCATGCGAAGCACATTTATGAAAGAACAGAGTATGTCCTGAAGAATTGCGCAAACAGTACAGTCAACCAAAAATTGTTATTGCCTTTTTATAAATTGAGTCACGAGACCGCTATTCCGCAGTCTGTGAACTTTACTGTTGACAATAAGAGTTACGATTACAATTGGACAGATTTTTACTGGAAGGACACAATTTCAAATCGTACGAACAAATATGTATGTGTAGGCTATGAATTAGTGTTTTTACCTTATGAGGAGAAAACCGTTTGCGCAGAATACACGCTGGACTATTATAAGAATGAAGGCAGAAATGAATATGGATATTTGACCTTGACAGGAACGCTCTGGAATCACTCTATCGAATATGCAAATTTCACCTATTATATAAGCAAAGACCTAAAGGACATTCAAATCACTGGGTTAGAGGGTTACATCGAGATATCTGAGGGAGAATACAAAGTGATTCATAAAGATTTTTACAATTGGACACCAGAAGAAAACATCAAAATAACATGGTACTGGTGGAGAGATTCGTTAGCGTTCGTGGAAATACCTTCGATCATAGCTACTTTTTGTATTACTGTATTGTTATCCAATCGCAAAAGAAATCTAATCCCAGGACTATTTAGAGGTGGTTAGGATATGAGTTTTACAAAGAAGACAATCTGGAAGAATCATTTTTTCGGAATATTGATGGCAGCTTTATTTTTATTAATAATGGTATCCCTATTATATTCTTCTAATTCGAGTGGTGAAAATATCACCTATATCAATCATGACTGGAATGTAAACAATAGTGAATCCTTTGAAAATGAGACAATCATTCTTTCAGGAAATTTGAGCATAGAAAATGAAGGCACTCTTATATTTACAAATGTTACATTGAAAATGAATTGTACCACTGGTGGGGAATATACTATTGAAGTGTTAGGGATATTTAATATATATGATTATGATAACAATAATTTTACGCAAAACGATGCTTCAATCATAACTTCTACAAGCGACTTCGGGTACCTGTTTAAAGTTTATAATGTGGGGACTCTGATTTTGAAGAACAGCAATCTTAGTAAATGTGGGTGTAAAGGAGTAAAAGAAAATCATGGATTGCTCATTAAGTCCAATGATGTCACAATTGAAGGTAGCTTTTTTTCAGCTTGCTATGGAAATAGTATAATATGCAATTCTGCATCTCCAATTATTAAAAGCAACACTTTTTTTGATAAAGGATTATACTTATCCTCCAATAGTAATCCAATTATTGAAGATAATTTTTTCTTTAATACCTCAATGGGAATCCAATTCTGGGACTCCTCACCAGAAATGGTAAATAATAACACAATAGAATTAGCATATTATTACGGAATGACTTTTTACTTTTCATCACCAATTGTTACAAATAATACAATTATTAATTCAAGTGATTCTGACATTTACCTTATAGCAGATTCTCATCCATTGTTCATCGACACCAGCTTTGAATCTGTAAAGTTTTTTCAAAAGAATTCAAATCTAACGGTCTCATATTTTTTACAAATTAAAACTGTCAGCAATAAGAAGAACATTTCTGGCACGAATGTTATTATTAAAGATAGAAATGGTTCAAAGGTCTTTAATGGAACCACAGGGGAAGATGCAACAACCAGTTGGTTTCTTATAACAAAATTTGTCCAGTACGAAGATGAAATAATATGGCATGCACCCTTTACAATTTATGCCTATAAACAATGCGCTGGCAGAAATGAAACGCTGTTCAACATTTCAAATAGCCAAACGGTCTTAGTCATCCTTGAACCTTTTCTTCATGACATGGATATTTATTCTAAAACTCGTGAACAATTCATGCGGCCAGGAGGGCAAATAAACTACAATCTTACAATAAGGAACTGCGGCTGGGCCAACGACACCTACTTCATAGAAACCCGATTCCCAGAGAACTGGTTTGCCTACACGCACCATAATTTCATTACCATCCCCTCCAACCTCACCGATACCGTCAACATAATCGTGGCCGCTCCCGCCGATGCCCTGGCCGGCCTTGAGGCCCCGATCACCGTAACCGTCCACTCGGCTGGTAACACCTCGCTCAACAAAACGATCACCTTTACAGCTATTGTTCAGCAGGTTTATTCCTTTGCGTGGGAAATCGAATCGCCCGGGAGTTTCACACCTGACCACGAGAACACAGTAACCATCAGGATTCAGAATACCGGAAACGGACCGGACAACTTCACAGTAAACCTTACCTCACTGCCGGACCTCTGGCAGAGCCAGCCAGCGAATACTTCTTCAATTACCA
>DAOVMN010000438.1 GCA_030630685.1 Thermoplasmata archaeon
GATCACAAGTGAAAACTTGTTTTCGCTGCGGATGACCTTTGGTCGTCAAGCCGGATAAACACGGATCAATGAAAAATCCGCGAAAATCCGGCAAATCCGTGTCATCCGCGTTCTTATTCGCTAACCTGTAACATAGTCCCGAGTTCGCCTCCTGGTATTCGTGTAATTTGTTCATTCGTGCCATTTGTGATTTATTGGGCCTGGGCAATTCAATAGTTTATTTATGGCAGGACCCAAGCATTCCGGGCGGAAAACCCGAGAGAGGCCAGGATTGTGTTTGGATGTCATTCCAGATTGTTTAAATAGTCTACAAAATCCTCTTCCAATAATTATTTAAATAAAGCCATGCTCTCCTTCATTATCTCGAATTGAGGTGTTTCAAATGTTCGGATCAAGATCGACCAAAACCAGCAAGCAGAACATGACGATAAAGAAGGCATTTAACATGCTGTTACTTATCGGTATAATGGCCGTGGCAGTCTTCATTGCCGCGACATTACTATCAGCCAATGCAGAAGGGGACTACAATGTGGACCTGAGGATCGCTGACGGCCACAGCGATCAGGAAAGTGCTATTCCCGGGGAGAATGTATCTTTCTATCTTACTGTGGAGAACAGGGGAAGTGAGAATGATTCCTACACCTTTGATTACAGGGACGTGCCCGACGAGCTCACCGTTTCCTTCCCCGAGGGTGCGGGCACAGATGAGCTCGAACCCAGCAACCAGACCACCAAGCGTGTGAGGGCGTTTATCGAGGAAAATACTCCTCCAAAAAGATTATTCTTCAATATCACGGCGACCTCGGACGGGAACGAGAGCGTTCAGAAAGATATCATGCTCACCGTGAATGTTAACGAGACCTACGGCGTGGAGGTAACCACTGACCAGCCAGAAATTAAAGATAAAGACCCGGGAGAGAACGCCACATTCATCGCAAACGTAAAGAACATCGGTAATACCAACGAGACCTTCCAGTTGAGCCTTCTCAGTGGTCCAGCCGGGAGTGATGCCAGGGACTGGGCCATAATAGAGGAAGGGGATCAGATCGTCATCCAGCCAGGGGCAACAAAAGCGGTTCATGTGAGGATCGACATCCCTGCTTTCAGTGTGGAGAATAATGATGCCCAGATGGGAGACTACAAAGTAAAGCTCCAGGCCTACCCAGTGAATAATGACTCAAAGAAAAAAACGGTGGAGTTCACGGTAGGGGTGAATGCCATCTTCGATCTCAGGATAAAATCGGAGACCCCGGGGAAGGATGAGATCCTCGAACCCGAAGGCGAAACCGTACTCTACTATCCAGTGGCCGTCAGGAACCTGGCAAATACTAAGGATACCATCGATGTAACCGTCCCGAGCGACGAGCTTTCAGGTGAGAAAAGCAACTGGGAACCCACATTTGCCGTGGGAGGCGGTAGCTATGAGAAAATCCTTTCAATATCCAACATGGATTCTCTGGCCGAAAAGGATGTGACCATGAAGCTGATCATTGATGACAATACCAAAGAGGGCCAATACACCCTTCGGGTTAAGGCCAAATCCCAGGGAGATACCGCTGTCTACGACCATGTAACCCTTTATGTGAACCTCTCGAATCCCAGGTTCGAGGCAAAAATATGGGCCGATATCCCGGGGAAAGATTCGACCCTTAAGGCAAATGAGGACATCGAGGTAACCTTTATCCTCTCCATCCGGAACATGGGGGACAAGGAGGATACCTTCGACATCTTCGTGCCCTCGAATGAGTTTCCAGAGGATTATGACTGGAAGGCATATTTCGGGGCCTCGGGAACCCAGACAGAAAAGACCATCACCCTGAAATCTCTTTCCCAGGCCACCGAGACCCTCAGGATCATTATAGACAAGAAGACGGACGAGGGTAATTACGAGCTAAGGGTAAAGGCGGAATCCCAGGGAAATACCTCGGTCTACGACTACGTTACCCTCTACCTCAACCTCACCGGGGCGAACTACGGCGTGAAACTCCAGAAGCTGCCCCGCCCCGTCCCCAAGGTCAACCCCGCGGATGAGTCCGAGATCGAGTTCAAGTTCACCCTCACCAACACCGGTAACCAGGACGATACCTATACCATCGAGGTCGAGACCCCCCTTACCTCGGGGACCTACAAGGACTGGACCATGGAGTTCGAGGACAAGGACTATCAAAGGGTGGATAAACTCGTTGTGCCAGGGGACCTTACGGCAGATACCTATCTGGGCAAGGGCGACAGGATCGATATTACACTCTATGTGATGGTGGACATCGACGAGGA
>DAOVMN010000116.1 GCA_030630685.1 Thermoplasmata archaeon
CTACAATCCAGACCGTCAAGGCAGTTAGAATTCTATTCTAACTTCCGTTTGAGCCCGCAGGGCTCGATAAGGCCTGAAGCACGAAGTGCTGAAGTCCGAATGAACACGCAGTGTTCGTTAAGGCAGTTAGAATTCCATTCTCATCACAAAGTCCCGGTTGTTAATGAGATTCTCAATTACCCATAAAATGGGAATGCACCCCCTCAATCCTTCATCAATGGGATCATTGGTAAGCACCCGGCGGGCCCCACCACCGGCGGCCACTGATGCGATTCCGGTGTGCTTATGGAGGCAATGTGCGATCCTATCTTTCGTTACATAACCGGCTGAGCGAAAAGAATAAATATACAATGCACTTCACAACACATAGAACCTCTATGTATTGTGAGGCAAAAAATGAGGCGCACCAAGACCGTGGATAAATTCCTTACAAAATTCGACAAGGAACTGAAATCGGGTATGATCTCATTGATCCTGCTCTTCATGATCGATAGGGCCAGAGATCCCATGTACGGCTATCAGATAATCAGGGAGATAAAGGAAAAAACCGATGGAAACCTCGAATTCAAGGAGGGTACCATCTATCCGATCCTCAGGAATCTTGAGGCGAGGGGGCTATTGAAAAGTGTGTGGGACACGAAGGGGGAGCGGCCCAGGAAATATTATCAGATCACGAAGGACGGGAAGAGTGCGCTGTCACATGCCATTGATGACTGGGAGACGTTTTCAGGTGTAATCAAGGATCTTATTTCAAGGGATGGTGGGGAGGGTGGTCCATGAGAAACGGAGTAGGTAATGAAAAGGGGAACACAGAGGAAGAAACTTCGGTTCCGGATACGTCCATAGCGACGGAGATCCAACGGTACCTGAGAATGGTGGATAAGAACCTCAAAGGTTTCAGTCGAAATGCAAAGGATTCGATCCTTATCGAGATTGAAGGTCATATCCAAGAAAAGGTTAGTGAGTTCAAAGGAAAAAATGGTAGTATAGAAAAGGTCCTGGATGATCTGGGCGAGCCCGAAGCCGTTGCGCACGAGTTCTCACCAACAGTTCGAAGAAGTGGATATAAAATAATTTTCTACCAACTCTACATAATCGCAATCTCACTCTTCGCAATGCAAGTTTCGATCAGGGAGTTGATCGAGAATCCTCCAACCGGCTTGGATCAATTCAGTACCGAGTTTATTTTCATGACCCTCATGATTGCCATAATAAATTTGATAATTCTGGTTCATATCCAACTCAGTGAAAAAGTGTACCAATATTATGCTCCTATAACACTGTTGTTTAATGGTTTCCTAGGTTTGATATTCATTCTGTATGTCACATCCTCTCTCAATTCTTTCCTTAGTAATCATATTGACATTTCACATAATATCTTTTCTGATCAACTCTGGAACTATCGTCATGAAGACCCTGAGAGTGATAATCTGTGGTTGGTAAGCAGTTCTCTACTCGGTTCATTATCAATTGTTATCAGCATTCGCGGTAACAACATTTTGTTTAAGGACACAGCAGATGGAATCTCTCAAATGAAAAATATCACTTTTCAATTATTACCCCTCGTTCTCATCGTTGATCTGATCGTCCTTACATTTTACCTGCACAAGATCACACCAACATTCGATCACTATTTTCAATGGATCACCGGGATCGGATATATTAGCTTCATACTCCTCCTTTTCATAGGAACGTCCAGTATCTTAATATTATGTTTGAGAGTTAAGCTATCTTATCGGCTGGTCCATATTGATAAACCCTTATTCGCTTACATGGTCATTATCGTTCTACTTCTCACCTCCCTCACAGGCTGTCTGATATTCGACCAATTTCAGATTACCGAGGATTCTGTGGATCGAGGATATTTCAGCGATTATCAAGATTATCCCTTGGAAGGAAAATCGTTCTTCTTCAATGGATCAATATACATTTTTAAACGGGTCTATAACGAAATGGAATATCGCTGTGAATTACTCAAATGGGATCGAAATCTTACCACGTCCGAGCCGATCATCAGTCTTTCGATGGGTCAGAGGGTCAAGTACCGCTCGCTTCATGAAGAGGTCGTCCAGGATGGGAAATATCTCCATATTCTGGCTGATGTTCCGCAAGAAGTGATTGAAGATGATGGAAAAAACGAATATCAATATTATCTAGTATCATTGGAGGGATCCATTATAGGGAATACGACCTTCTCGGTAAATTGCTCCAATTCTTGGGAGTACGATTACCTCCTACCGTCAGATACCACAGTTCGCATTTTCTTTGTTGAAACCGAATCGAACGGTACCTCCAATGTGATTGATGGCATCAATATCACGGCTGTGACGATCAATAATGGCACAGATGTCGTGATGAATTCATCATATTGCCATGTAGATTTCAGATCAATGATATCATCCTGGGAGTACAGACCATCGTTTTACCGGTTCATTCCTGGCATCCATGCTTATGGAATTATCATACCGACAAGCAAGTATGAATACCCTTCCGATCAAACCGTGCATTATGACAGAACTCGAGATCGGGTGTTCTACATTCAGATATCCTACAACGGTACTATCATCATTCCTTTGACCATGATCTCGAACACGACACAATTCCAGGAGGTATACAGGAAATACGAAGATGAATCCGGGGTCGTTTTCAATAAAGGATTTCATGACCAATTGCATTTCAGGAGGGAGATCAGAAATGTAACCCATTCTATCTCTGAATATGGGATGTGGCAAATTCACGCTGATGGCAGTGTTCAGGAAACGGTTTACTCCCGAAGCATCCAGCGTATTCCCGTCGAGTATGTCAGCTTTCCGTGGATTGGAGGTGACTTTGGGTACATAGATGAGGACGGTTGTATTCATATCGCAACAATAGTACGGAATAATTCTGTCGATAACGGTATCTTCATATTGAATACATTTTCATTCGACTCATCAGGCATCATGGTACATTCGAAATCCTATCCATTGAGCTCACTGGCTGCATTCAATTTTGCGGAAAAGCATCTAATCGGACGAACGTATGATGACATTTCATATTTTTTCTTTTTCGATGATATGCTGGGCGACAATGCGACGTCGATAATCACTATGGAATGCTGGATCCAGGAATCCTTCGATTATAAACATTCAAATGGTGCCATGTATCGGTATCAGGTTGAGATCACCAATGGAGAGATGCAGTTCCTGGAATATGGTCCCGAGATCGAACCAGATGAAACCAAAGATCGGTTTTACCAATCAGTGATTAGCGGAATCCTGACTGGTCTTGCCCTCCCTGCATATCTCTGGTGGCTATTGAAAAAGAGGATCAGTAGCTGAGATTTCCTTCCTCAATCCCTCATCATCGGGATCCTCGCACCCCGCTCCCTCGCCACCTGCACAGCTTCCTCATACCCTGCATCCACATGCCTGAATATCCCGGTCAAAGGATCGTTGGTGAGCACCCTTTTCAATCTGACTTCCGCCTCCTTTGTCCCGTCCGCCACAATAACCTGTCCCGCATGCAGGGAATACCCGATTCCGACCCCGCCCCCATGATGGAAGCTGACCCAGGTTGCCCCCGATGCAGCATTCAGCATTGCATTCAAGATGGGCCAGTCTGCAATGGCATCCGAGCCGTCCTTCATTGCCTCTGTCTCCCGATTGGGAGAGGCCACGCTGCCGCCGTCCAGGTGGTCCCTGCCAATGACGATTGGCGCTTTCACTTTACCCTCCTTGACAAGATTGTTGAACAACACCCCGGCCTTGTCCCGCTCTCCGTAGCCCAGCCAGCAGATCCTTGAGGGAAGGCCCTGGAAGGCCACCCTCTCGCCTGCCATCTTTAGCCAGCGGTGAAGGGGCTTGTCGTGTGGGAAGAGTCTCATGAGCTCCCGATCTGTGGTAAAGATGTCCTCTGCCTCGCCTGAGAGGGCCACCCATCTGAATGGGCCGCGTCCTTCACAGAACTGGGGCCGGATAAATGCAGGCACGAATCCAGGGAACTCGAAGGCGTTTTTGTATCCGGCCTTGTAGGCCTGACCGCGCAGGTTGTTCCCGTAGTCGAACACCACCGCTCCCTTGCGCTGGAACTCCACCATTGCCTTGCAGTGCTCCACCATGGACTCGTAGGCCATCTCCTTGTATTTCTTCGGGTCTTCCCCTCTCAGGCGGAGGGCATCCTCGTAGGGTATTCCATGGGGCACATACCCGTTCAGTTCATCGTGTGCCGATGTCTGATCTGTTACAATATCCGGAATTATTCCCCTGCGAAGGATCTCGGGAAGTAGTTCGGCGGTGTTACCAAGCAGCCCCACGCTTATTGCCTTTCCTTCCTCTTTTGCCTTGAGCACGATATCCAATGCCTCGCTTAGGGATTCTGTCATCGTGTCGAGGTATTTTGTCTCAAGTCTCCGTTTTATTCTCTCCCGGTCCACCTCCACGATAAGTGCGGCCGCACCGTTGAAGGTTGCAGCCAAGGGCTGGGCGCCGCCCATCCCACCGAGACCGCCTGTGAGCACGAACCTTCCTTCGAGTGTTCCATCGAAATGCTGACGTGCTGCTTCGGCAAAGGTCTCGTAGGTCCCCTGTAAAACCCCTTGAGTGCCTATGTAGATCCAGGAGCCCGCTGTCATCTGTCCGTACATGATCAGTCCCTTTTTTTCCAGTTCGTTGAAATAGTCCCAATTCGCCCAGTTCCCCACAAGGTTGGAGTTTGCGATGAGCACCCGCGGAGCATCTGTGTGGGTCTTAGCCACGCCCACGGGCTTACCGCTCTGAACCAGGAGGGTCTCGTCCGTCTCAAGCTCCTTCAGGGTCTGGATGATGGCACGATAGCACTCCCAGTTCCTGGCTGCTTTCCCGGTGCCGCCATACACAATGAGTTCATCGGGCTTTTCAGCAACTTCCGGATCGAGATTGTTCATGAGCATACGCATGGCTGCCTCGATCTGCCAGTTCTTGCAGCTCAGTTCTGTGCCTCTTGGTGCTTTGATTTTCATGGTTGTTGGTAAGCGGAGGATTTTCTTAAAGGTTTCGTGCGGGAATAACGCCAAGATGCTCTGTTGAGGCTGTCCAATAATTCATTTTTCGCATTACAGATCGCCCCATAAATTCAAAAACCGCCTTTATTAGCGTTATTAGCCAGACAACCTGCCGAGAGACTTGAGCGGGATATGGACCTATTGTGCATAAACAGGCGGAGTTAAGGTTAGAAAATCAAAGCACCATTTCATCAGATACGGGATCATCCACAGAATAACGATCATCCATACATGGCTGGGAATATGCTGTCAATGTTCCATGTGCATTTGCCAGCGACTTGCAGTAAAAAAATGCCTCTTCAACACTTGTTTCACCATCTTGATTACCTGTTGGTGCCGTATCCCCTTTATTCTCGCCGATACCTTGCTCCCAGAAACCATATCCTATGACCGTAAAACCCGTTAACAAAGGCGCTGTGGACCCTGTAACGATGATCCGTCCCGGCATACTGGGATTTTCGTAGGCATCCGCGGTCTCCCCGTACAGATGTCCTGATGTATCCTCATTCGCAAGGAAGCCGCTTTGACAGGCACATGTGATAAACAGGAATTTGTCAGGAGTGAAATCGGTCAGCATATCTCTAAGTTCATAATCCCAAAGATCTGTGGTTTGAAGTGTCTCCGTATCATCTTCATAGATCTGAAGACGCGAATTTGTAGCTGTGCATGCACCGTGAGTTACGATGTAAAACACGACTGTTGCATTATCAAAATCCGAGGACATTTCCTTAACGTATGAAAGTGCCCTGATTATACATTCATGTGTGTATGTGAATTTTTCTAAGTATACGAAGTGTTCTTCCGGATACCCTATTTGCTTGAGCGTCCTTATTCCAGGGTAATAATCAGCCTCAAGACCCCCTGCGGTATTATATTCGTGGCAGCATGTAGCAAGTATTGCCCATTTGTTTGGCAGCTCATCTACTACTGGCGTGTCCAGATATTCGGGACAGCCACCCACCGAAGATACATCGCAAATATATCGTATCGGGAAATATGCGGGGGTTGGATGTGTATCCGCAGATTCTGGACAGACGCCTATTTTGTAAGCAGGAACAGAGATATCCACAGAACAATCGTGAGACTTTTTATTATTTCTAACCATTAGAGTGATCGTATAGTCTTCCCAACCCAAACTATGATTATATGTATGGGTGGTCATGGGAGAATGATCGAAGGTAGCGTTTTCTTCAGTGGCGTTTTCTTCAGGTTCATCACCCCAGATCCATGTAAAATTCAGATTCGTGCCTTTTGAAAATTTACCATTGACAAATACATTATAACCATCGACTTTGTAAATAAAGGCAGGAGAGATATTTTCCTCATCATCCTCTGACATGGCATTCTCATAGAGATACCATGTTGGTATTGCAGCTAATATTACGCAAATTGCAACTATTACTTGAAGCCTTTTCAATTTATCACCTTCTCACGATACTGGCATTTGTATTTAAGAGTTTCGCTTGCCTCGGTTTTGAGACGAGAATTCGATGACAAATCCCAAAAACCTCATTCATCACAGTTCGAATTTCTAATATAGTAGTATCTCAACACCCGATTATGAAACTCGGGAGAGGGGGCGGGTTCTCTGGCAGAGGATGGTGAGGGGCTCCAGAGGGTCCGCTGGATCATTTCTATTTCCGAATGGTAAATAATCCGGACAGGGCCCAAGCTCGGGGTGTTGTGGATAGTCGGCATTCCTCGGATCATCGGGTCACTTCAGAATGCTGACCAGTTGGGAAAAGGGTGGGAGATAACGGCTTCGGGGTTGCCGAAGGCGATTTGGGCGAGCGGAGCCGCATACACCGTGCTATACCCTGTCGAGGTATTTCTTATTTTTCTGTTTTCACCTGTCTATTGGGGTGCCATCCTGCCGAACTCACCTCAAATTTCCAGACGTTCTTAAATGGATGAGAACGTTTCATTCCCTCTTGTTGACTGATC
>DAOVMN010000213.1 GCA_030630685.1 Thermoplasmata archaeon
AAGGCGAGAAAGCAAATCTTTGATAAGAATGATGGGGTGTAAAGAGCCAATACCACAAATTATTTATTCTCTCTGATAGGTGAATCGTGCATGAAATCTTTACCCGTTTTCATCGCCCTGCTTTTCATCTGCACGGTGTTTGCCGGATGCTTTGATGAATCCGAGGAGAAATCTCTGGATGAGGTTAAGGACTTCTTTGACCTTTCATCCACCCGGAGGTCATTCCTGGATGGCCATCATTTTGTTGCAATAAAACACGGCACCTATACCAATTTCCCAAAGGCCTACGAGATGCTTCATGACGAGCACATCCCCATCTTCGTCACCACGGATTCCGTGCTTCACCTCTACCACCAGAACTTCGACGACACACTGAAGGATATCGAAGAGCACTTCCTATATTTCTCTGCAGTTAACTTAACCTACTCCATGCTCAATGCCTCCGAGCAGGATTACCCGAATCTCAGCGGTGATTTAAAAGAGCTGGCAAAGCTCAATGTCGCTTTCTTTTCTGTGGCTGCTTCCCTTCTTGATCCGGAGTTTGAGGCACCGGATTATGTTAATGAGATTGTTGAAAAAGAGATGAGGAAGATTGAGAATCACTCTGGTTTTCATGAGTGCGTAATCATGCCTCCCCCTCATATCGAGGATTATTCTCAGTATGTGCCCAGGGGGCACTACACCGAATCAGAGTTATTGAAGAAATATTTCAAGGGGATGATGTGGTACGGGCGAATGGCCTTCTATCTCAAGGACGAGAACGAGACCAGAATGGCGGTGATGAACGCCCTTAACCTGAATGAGCACGCAGCCGGAGATTGGGAAGCCCTCTACAATATTACCGCTTTCTACGTGGGAACAGCCGATGACCTGACCTATCAGGACTACCTTCGAGGAATCACCGAGGTCTACGGCAGCCTCAGTGCGGACTACCACGAGCTTGAGAATTCCACAAAACTTCAGGAGTTCAGGGAGCTGGTAAAGACCTACCGGAAGCCGAAAATATTCTCAACCTTTATTTGGGACTACATGAACGAGACAGAGGAAACCATGGGCTTCAGGATAATGGGCCAGAGATTCATCCCTGATTCCTACATGTTCCAGCAGTTAGTTTATGACAAGGTGCTCGACTACCAGGGAAGTGGAGAGCCCTTCACCCTGGTTAAGACTCCTTTCAGAGACATCAGAGGCTTTCCCAGAGGGCTGGATGTCTTTTCGGCTCTGGGCTCGGAGAGGGCTCACGAGATCTTGGAAAGGGAGGGAGATACGGAATACAAAAACTACACCGAGCAATGCACCAAACTGAAAGATGAGTTCGAAAATTACAATGCTTCGGTATGGGAACAGAACCTCTACTGGAGATGGCTGGACGGCCTCCGAATGCTGATCGGAGATTTTAAACAGGCGGACTATCCGAAATTTATGCGAGACTCTGCCTGGAAGAGCGAGAAGCTCAACACCAACCTGGGCTCATGGACAGAGCTTCGCCACGATACCATACTTTATGCAAAACAGTCCTATACTTCTTACTGTTCTAGTGGAGGATCCGGTTCAGAACCAAAGTACGAGGAAAGAGGATATGTGGAGCCTGTTCCTGAATTCTATTCCCATCTTCTTAATCTAACCCTCACCACAAAGGAAGGCCTGGAGAAAAGAGGTTACCTCACGAGGGAGATGGAGAGGAATCTCTCTACTATGGAATACCTGCTCGATAGGCTCAAGGGAATATCAGAGAAAGAGCTACAGGGCAAATCACTCTCTGATTCGGAATACCGGTTTATCAGGGAAATCTACGAATACATGGGCTCGTACAAGGATAAGGTCCCACTCGTAGCTGATGTGCACACCGACACCAATTCTGGCGAGGTCCTCGAAGAGGCAACCGGCTATCTCGATTTCGTGCTGGTCAAGGTGAAGATAAAGGGCGATACCACTATCTGTGCAGGCCCCATCTTTTCCCATTACGAGTTCAAGCATCCCATGGACGACCGGCTCACGGATGAGAAATGGAGGGAGATGCTCGCAGGAGGAAAGGTCCCGGCCCGGGCCCCCTGGGTGAAGGACTACATGCCCGATGATTGAAAATCTGAAGGAGAGCACGGAAAAAATTAATACCAACACCCCAACTCCCTCTCCCATGGACATCTCCACCTTTCCCTACCAGGCAAGAGAATTCCAGCAGGATATCATGGAGGAGATCCTTACCGTACTAAAAGAGGGCTCTAATCTCATCATGGAATCCGGCACAGGTACGGGAAAGACCATCGCCTCCCTTGCCCCGGCAGTGGATTTTGCCCTTCGAAACAACAAGCGTGTGGTGTACCTCACACGCACCAACGCCCAGGAGACACAGGTGATCCTCGAGCTCAGGGCTATCATGAGAAGGCTCGGGAAAGAGGGGAACGACCCGATGGAGGGTTTTATCCCTGGGATCGGGCTCCAGGGAAGGCGGAGCATGTGCTGCATGGTTGGGGTCGATCCGGAGTTCGAGGACTGCAACTCAGAGGAACTCTCCCGTCTCTGCAATCGGCTCAAGCGTTCCACACGGACATCTGGTTTGAGGGCTTCACAAAGCCAGGGAAAAAGGGGTTCGAAGGATGATCGGGAAGATAAAACGTGTCCCTTTTTTGCCGCCACCCTTGCGGCAGACATAGCCGAGATCACGGAGAATGTGAAAAATGACATCCCTACAGCCGAGGAATTCATTCCAGGGATGAGGAAAATGGGGCTGTGTCCTTATGAACTGAACAAGCTACTCATCGAGCGCAGCCTGGTTGTGGCAGCACCTTATATCTATCTTTTTGATCCGGGACTCAGGCATATCTTTCTCGAATGGATGGGTACTGCATTGGAAGACCTCATCGTCATCGTGGACGAGGCCCATAACCTCCCGAACTACGTGAGGGAGCTGGTATCCGCGGAATTATCTCATCTGTCTCTGGACAGGGCGGCAAGCGAGGCCAAGGAGTTCGGTATCGAAGCCCCACTAAAAATCTTGAAAGACCTTCCGATCCCGGATTTTGCAAAGAGGCTTCAGGAGATAATAGCCGGGTTAGAGGAGGAGTATGTGCTGGAAGAGGACGGTCTGGTACCCCCGTATGAGTTGGAGGAGGAACTCATGCACACCCTCAACCTCACGAGTATCAAGCTCAAGAAGGCAATCGGGGAAATGATCAACCACGGCCTGGCGATACAGGATGAGAGGCTCAAGAAAGGGAGGCTTCCCCGCTCCTACATCCATGCAATGGGCCACTTCCTGCTCTGGTGGGTGGAGATGGACTCCTCACACTACATCAAGCTCATAAAAGGTGGAGAGAACCCAACACTGGAGTTATTCTGCATGGACCCATCCGAGGTGATCGAGGTGGTGGACAAGTGCCATTCTTCTATCCACTTCTCGGGAACATTGAGGCCACTGGACGAATACCGCATCTCTGCCGGGCTCCCGGGGGATACCACATTGCGGATATTCCCCTCGCCTTTCCCTTCGGAGAACCTGCAGGTGCTCTACCTCTCCGGGGTAACAACACGCTACGAGGACCTGACCGCCCGGATGATCCGAAAGCTGATCGACCTCACCCTCAATATCTGTAATTCCACACAGCACAACGTCATGGTGTTCTTCCCCTCCTTCAGGCTTCTCACAAGATTTCTTGATTCAGGATTCTCCTTTTCCCTGAGGCGTTCCCTTTATGTGGAGGAGCAGGGACTCTCCCAGGCCGAAATCATGGCCCTGGTCCAGGAGTTCAAGACCAATGGAGGTGTGTTCTTTTCAGTGATAGGCGGACGGCTCAGCGAGGGGATGGACTTCCCTGCGGATATTCTGGAAGTGGTGATTTTAGAGGGCATCCCATATCCCAAGCCCACGGCCCGCCAACGGGCGTTACAGCACTACTACGAGGTGAGGTTCGGCAAGGGCTGGGAATACACGGTGAAGGCCCCAACCACTCGGAAGCTCCTTCAGAGCATCGGACGACTGATTAGAACAGAGGAGGACAGGGGAGTGGCAATTATCCTTGACAGGCGGGCGGTGCATTTTCGTGAGGATATCCCTGATCTCAAGGAGTCCACTAATCTGATAGAGGATGTCGAGTGGTTCTTTAGCGGTAGTCCGCCCGGTCGTAAACCACTTCATCCCGGCATGTGATCTTTCGGATCCTGTGGTAGGGGATTCTCGTTTCTTTTCCCCGGGTTCTTAGAACAAAGTAGGAGTGCTCAAGCCGGATTATTTCCTTGCCTTCCACCATCTTTATGTCCCCTGGTGCACCTCGATGAAGGTACCATACCTCCACACCCTCGAGTTCCGGGTTGTCCGTCCATTTGATCTTGTTCAGCACTTCTCTCGGGAACATGAGCACACTATCCCAAAACATCTCTGGATTTAGTATTTATTATGCTTCCTATACGATTATTCACTCAAACGGGGCGATCCCAAAGAATGCAAGCAGGAAGGGGGGTGGGTTGGGGGCGTGGCCTGCTCATTCGGCTACCTCCTTGCCTTTTCCCTTTTTTTTGAATACCACGAAGAGGGCAACGACTGCGATGAGCGGGGCATAAACGTCGGAGAATTCGGGAACTGCCCCTCCGGCCAAAATCTACTTATCCCTCTAATCCAAATGGTTTATATACCTTTATCCAACCCACTCTCTCAAAATCTGGGGAGTATGTCGTAAGTCTGTGATT
>DAOVMN010000078.1 GCA_030630685.1 Thermoplasmata archaeon
AATTGTTTTGTAAAATTGGGTAATAGGTGCGCATAGAAGGAAACTTTGTTTCCTTCTGCGCATTTTTCATAGATAATATTTGAAAAAGTGAAAAATGCGAGAGTCCGGATTCGAACCGGAGAACTTCTACAAGACTAGACCCTGAATCTAGCGCCGTTGACCAGGCTTGGCTATCCCCGCATGTCTGGATGATTCGAACCTTGGAAATTCTATTTTAAGGTTATGCTGGAATCCTCCCCATTCCTTCCGCTTTTGTCCAGAAGCCCTCCCGGCAGAAACATTTAAAGCCGAAATGTCAATTCCACCCGCATTATATTCTCTTTGCGGGCTGAATCAATGAAGAATAGCGAAATCAGGATTGACAAGCATCTAATTCTTGAAAAGAGCAAGGTCACCTACAACCCCGACCACAGGTTTTTCATGGACCATCTAAGGCCCTACTATGTGAGAACAAGGGATGGACAGTATCTCTTTGCCTCCACACAAACCGGACGCAGGCCTGACAGGGTTTTCTACATGGTCCCCGAGGGTTACAGGCTTGGAAAGGGGCAGAGGTCTTTTGACGGGAGAATCGGGAAGGGGATTTACAGGGTAATTTTCGATTACCTGAGAACGATCCCCGTTCTAGCCCAGGATGGCATACAGGGAGAGATAGGCTACAAGGTGGGTCTCAGGATCATCACCAGTCTGCAGAATCCCCATAGTGCATACATGGGGTGGATGGGGAAACTCATGATCTTCCCGCCAGAGCGAGAGATGAGGATTCATTGCTGGAACTACATCATTCCCGAGCCTCTTTCCCTAAGATATGTTAAACGCATCCTTGAGTTCTGGCCCGAGTACGACCCCTCCCAGCCCCTTACTCTCTTTGATTTCACGGAGATCGACAAGGATATCCGAAGGGTGATCAATCTCGGGGTGGATTATTTCGGAGGAGCCTTCAAGAAACCCAACCTTACCATGGTGTGGAACAAGGCAGAATCGGATGGCCTCATCTCCTACCATGCCGGATGCACCGGCGACCGTGTCCTTAAAGGGCTCTCCGGTACAGGCAAGACCACACTCACTGTGGGTCCGGATTTAGAACAGGACGACGCCGTGGTTGGTCTCCCGCTTTACGACAGAAAGGGTAAAGTTGGAGCAGTCGAACTCATTGGCCTGGAGGCGGCGAGCTTTGCCAAGTCCGAGGGGCTAACACCGGAAAGCCCGGAATGGAAGGGCCTGATGAAGTCTAAAGAGAGAGACGAAAATGGAGACCCATACATGGTTCTTGCGATGAACATAGACTGCGAGGGCGTGGACTACGTTTTCGAGAATATAAATGGCTGCGGTGTGAAGATACCCAGGGTGATCGAAGGGGAAGATGCAGGGAGTCCCCGGTGCACGCAATATGAGAAGAGCGGTACCACCAACGGGAGGTTCATCTTCAGGTTCCGGGACATTAATCCCAACTGGGGGCACAACAGGCTCAAGATCCTGAGAACAGAGGGGCTATCTTTCAAGAGATTCGACATGATAGAGCCCATTATCAGGGTCATCGACCCGGTTGTAGCGGTTGCACTGGACAGCGCTTGTGAGAGCATTATCACCTCCGCGGTTTCCGGCAAGAAACCGGGTACCAGGGCGCGGTCATATTCTGCCACGGACTTCATGGCCAGGGAGCAGGCTGAACAGGCCCTTCTGAAGCTCAAGGTATACTCCGACCTTGGTCTTGGAGTGGACGGAAAGCTGGTGTTCTTCATAACCAATTCAGGGTATTTAGGGGAATACGATTTCATGGGGAACCAGATCCTAACAATGAGAGATGGTGCACCCGTCCCAAAAATCGATGGGAATACCGGAGAACCGCTAAGGGACCTGAATGGAAATCCAATCTACCAGGGCCAGGGTGAAAAGATCAGAGTAGAGGATTCAAAGAAGCTGGTGGAACTGGTGGAGCAGAGGAAAATCAAGAACTGGATAATTAATCCCATCTTCGGATACCTTGTCCCGGATCCCAAGGAGTTAGAAGGGAGCCACGGGATGAAGGATTTCAGAAAAAGATTCAATCCACTGAGGTATTACACACCTGCCCAGATCCTCGCCTTTGCTGAAAGGGACATCGAAGAGCGTACCGGGTTTCTTAATAGACTCTTCGAGGGGCAGAAGAACGCTGAGAATCTTTCCGAGGTGACGAATACCTGGAAAAGGATGGAGCTTCCCTTGGTGGAGGAAGTCCGGAGATATTACGAGACACTTTATGGGAAGCCAGAATAGGCTCGAGGAAAAGGGATCCTGACATTGGAGCAGAGCATGACAAACTTTAAATTATGGAACAAGATAATGAAGCGGTGCTAAGAGGCCACTCAATTTTTTGAACCCTTAGTCCACTCCTCACATAGTTTACCAGAGGATCCACCCGGGGAGATATAGATGTACAGGATGATCAAGAAAAGGAACACCGTGAGAATACCTCCTGAAAAACTCGGAGGTGACCTCAACAAGGTTATAAAACGACTCACCCGCCAAAGCTTCGAGGGCAAAATGGACAAGCGAAGAAACCTTACGGTGGTGGCTACGAACATAGAGATGATGGGCGAGGGAAGGATCATTCACAGTGATGGTGGGGTGTACCAGGATGTTAGCTATGATGCCTTAGTGTACAAACCCGACCTTCAGGAGATCGTGGAAGGGTTCGTGTGTGAGGTTGTGGATTTCGGGGCCTTCGTGCGCCTCGGTCCCTTGGATGCACTGCTCCACATCAGCCAGATAATGGATGACCACATGGACGTTGACCTTGGAAATTCCAGGATCATCGGAAAGGAGACAAAGAGGGACCTCAGGTTGGGTGACAAGATAAGGGCAAGGATCGTCACAGTCTCACTGAACGAGCAGAACCCAAGAGAAAGCAAGATCGGGCTCACGATGAGACAGGCTGGCCTTGGAAAACTGGATTGGCTGGATGAAGAGAGGGGGATCGTAAGGGAGACAAAAAAGAGACCCAAAGAAGAGGCCAAAGAAGAACCGGAAACCAAGAAAGTAAGCGAGCAGGAGGCAGCCAAGGCATACGAGGAAGTGTTCGCCAAGAAGGAAGAGGAGGAGCTGGAGCCGGTAGTAGAGGAAGACGAAGATAAGGATGTCGAGGAAACAGAGTTCGTCAGTGAAGTCGTAAGCGATGATGAATCCGGGGAGAAATGAACATGGTGCTGAAGGCCTGCACAAACTGCATGTACTTATCCGAAGAGGACACATGCCCTCTCTGTGCCGGAGAAACCACCAGGGACTGGCAGGGTTTTGTCATCATCCTGGATTATTCACGATCACAGATCGCAGAGAAGATGGGATTCGAGCACAACGGCAAATACGCCCTGAAAGTGAGGTAGGGGGGATGCAGGAACCGGTCCCTCCATTCCATCTTACAGAAGGGCTCCGGACAACCTTAAAAGAGGGCATAGGGGCCCTTATTACGGATTCTGATTTTGCCGGGTTATGCGGCCTTCTCAATGAAACAAATTTCCCTATTGCCGCAGTGGGGGACACCACAACATTACGTCTCATCGCACATGGGGTGACGCCGGACCTGGCCATCGTGGACCTTGGAACACGGAGAGGGGTATTGAACAGTAGGGATATGGGGGAAATGGAATCAATTCTTTCTTCCGGGAATGTCGTGGAAATAAAAAACCCGCCCGCTGTCCTCACCAAGGAGCTCTGGGAGGTCATTTGTGGTTTTTATAAGAAATTTAAAATACGAAGACCTGAGAGGATGGGCACAGCCCCTTTAATAATCAGGGTATTCGGGGAGGAGGACCTGGCTGCGCTCCCATGCATATATTTCTCTCAAGCTGGAGGGCATGTACTCTACGGCCTTCCGGATAAGGGGCTGGTTCATGTCCAGGTGAATGAAACGCACAAAATAATCGTATGTGATGCCCTAAGAAAGATGGAGGCAATGAATGGACCTCAAGGTAATCAATCAGATCGAGAATCCACTGCTTGAACGATTCGAGCTCATCTTCAGTGTGTCCCATGCCGGAGAAAAGCCCCCACGAAGGGACCATGTAAGAGAGGCAATCGCCAAGGAGTTGAATGCCAAGAAAGGCCTCGTAGTTGTGGATAGGATGAGTTCCGTCTTCGGGATCCCGGAATTAAAAGGGGTGGCACGGGTGTACAAAACAGCGGAGAGGCTTCAAGAGATGGAAAGAAGGCACCTGCTCAGGAAGAACAGCCTGCTCAAAGCGGAAGAAAAGGAGGGGAAGTAATGCAGTCACACAAGTACTACGAGATCAAGGACGGACAGATCGAGAGGATAAAGCAGTCCTGCCCAAGATGCGGTGATGGCGTTTTTCTAGCGGAGCATCACGATAGGCGTTCCTGCGGGAAATGCGGGTACACCGAGTTCAAGCGAAAGAAGAAGGAGTAATTTTCGCTTTTTCGATCCCCATGAACCAAAATAACGAACCAAGAAAAACTACCGAAAACACAGCAGATTTATCACCCCAATCCGAATACACCCCGCTCTCTGGAACCGCAAAGTTTTTTTCGGGAGTGGGGGAAAAGGTTCGAAAATATCCGAAAACAATCTTGATCAGCGTGCTGATAATCACCCTCCTCATGTTCATCCCCCTGAGAAACATCGATACGGAAACGAGCATGGATGACTATATTCCAGAAAGCGAGGCAGTTGATGCGGATGAAACCATAGGTAAAGAGTTCTCTGGCGAGTGCGCTGTTATCATTGTCGTCGAGGCACGGGAGACGGAAAACGGGAGTAAGAATATAGTTTCACCCCATTCCCTTATGGAGATGCTTACCATCGAGGAGGGCCTGCGGAATAATGAAAAGGTCTCCCCATATCTCGTTGAAAAGAATGGGGTGTTCAGTGTTGCGGATGCCGTTCAGATGGCCTTGATGGCCCAGTTCGATAAAACGATACAGACCGCGTCGGAGCCCGAGTTTGCTGCCGCGGTAAATGCTTCCCTGATGAACCCGGAGGTTTTTAGCCTGGTCTCCGAGGTAACGAATGACGGAAACGGACCCCATGCCAGAGCAGCCTTGATCGTCGTAAAAGTAGATAACGAATACATAGAAAACGACTGGGACAAATGGGAGGGCATAGTATCGGATATTAAAGATATCATCAAAAAAGAGGACCATAAAACCGTAAAACTATCTGTTGCCGGCGGGATGAACGATGAGATGCAGAAGGCATCGAGGGAATCCCTGTCGAGGCTTCTTCCAATAAGCATGATAATAATAATAATAATCCTTTATCTTAGTTTTCGCCGTGCTTCTGATGTACTCCTTTCAGTGATTGCCGTGCCCATCATTTTTATCTGGACATTCGGTATCTCGGAGCTAATGGGTCTGGGATTCACGCAGTTCACCTTTGCCGCCCCGATCCTGGTTCTCGCTCTCGGCATCGACTACGGCATACATGCCCTGCACAGGTACAGGGAGGAACTGAGAGGCCACGCCTCCCCTGATGATGCGGTCAAATTAAGTGTTACCCACGTGGGTGCAGCCCTCTTCCTCACCACTGTGACAACAGCGGGTGCGTTCCTTTCCAATGTGGTGTCGGAGGTGCCTGCAATCCGGGATTTCGGCATCACGGTGGCTGTCGGGATCGTTGCGGCATTCATTATGATGGGGATCTTTCTGCCTGCGCTGCGACTGGTGGTTGATAATCTCCTTTTGAGGCATGGAAAAACGATAAACGAGAAAACTATAAAAAAACAGGTGCAGGCATCAACATCACGAAGGCCCATTTTTGTGTTGATCGCTGATGCCGCACTAAAGAGACCTGTTATTGTTTTTGTGGTTGTTGTGCTGATAACACTGACGTCCATCTACGGTGCCCTCCGCCTTGAGACTGAGATGGAGATGAAGGACCTGGTGAAGGATGATTCCGAGGTCGTGTATGCGTTTGACGCTCTCAACAGGTATTTCCCGGGCGTTGGAAACGAGAATGGATATATTCTTATTAAAGAGGGCCTCACCAATACCTCGACGATCCAGGCTATGAAAGAGGTCCTGAACAACCTATACGATGACAAACATATTGTCCATGTCCACGGCATGGCTAAATCGGAATCCATAATCCCTTATCTTTCAGTGCTCATGGAAAACGAAACATTATGTACTGAAATAGGTGTCCACGATAATGACGGGAACGGGATTCCGGACAGCGACGAAGAGCTGAAGAGGGCGTATGACCATCTATATGCCCACGGCATAACCATGAACGGAAGTGCGGTGTCCCGGAAAAAGATCCGGTCCGTTCTTCACAGGGATGCCGATGGTGAATACGATATGGCGCTCATCATCGTCGAGGCAAGGGATGTGGAAGGGATGAAGGGAAAGTACCTGTTGGAGGAGCTTGAGGAGGACGCCGAACCCCTGAGAAATGCTGGTGTGGACTATGTTGTGACAGGGAGTCCGGTAACTCGCTACGAGATGTTCAAGGCCATGACGGACGGGATGATGAAATCGATAATCATCAGTATTCTTACATGCGGTCTGTTCTTGATCCTCGTTTTTCACTCGGTGAAGGATGGGGTCATCACGATCCTTCCGGTCGTCTTAATCTCGACATGGGTGTTCGGTACCATGCATCTTTTCGGGTACCCGATCAATGTGGTGACCGTCACGATTGCAGCCATGACCATCGGTGTTGGAGTGGATTATTCCATCCATGTCAGGCAGAGATATAGGGAAGAGCGGGAGAATAAGTTGTCTCGGAATGAGGCGATGGACCTGGCGATCCAGCATTCGGGGAGGGCGCTGTGCGGTGCTGCTGCTACCACTGCATTGGGTTTCGGTGTGCTTTATTTTTCGGAGATGAATATATTTTCAATGTACGGCCTTCTTAGCTCGTTGATGATCGTGTATGCGTTCCTCGGGGCGATCGTTGTGCTGCCCGTGCTCCTTATGGCAGGGGATGGAAAGGGGAAAAGGGAAGAAAATTCCTAATTTGATGGTGTTCTCCCTGCCGAGCATCACGATGTTATCGGAAGTGTCCATTATCTCTTTGCTGTATTCGTGGATTCTTTCTATTTTCTTTCTCTCTTTCTTCCCCACAACACCATGGCAGCTAAAATTCCAACTGAAAAACTCACCACTCCGAATCCCGGGATGAAGCCTTTTTCATGCTCCTCCTCATCGGATTCTTTTACTGTTATTTGTTTTTCGGCAGAGGTATAATCTGTTTTCTCTGCCCTGATGGTATAGATCCCATAATCAAGGGAGAAGGTTATTTCGCCATCCGAGTTGGTGGTTCCGTTCTTTACCACGCCCCCGTCCTTTAAAACCTTTACCTCGGCACCCTCGACGGGCAGGTCATTTTCCTGGTCCCGAATAATTACAGTAAACCGTTTTCCCTCCCTCAGATCGGTCCCGGGTAGGTATATCTTAAGCCTCTTTTCTCTGTCCCCCTCGTAAAAAGTTACCGGTTTTTTCTTCTCATCGCCTAAGTTCTCCCATTCCGTAACCTCGAAGCCCTGATCCTCATCAGATGTCTTGATATCCACAGCCCTGAACTTGGTAGTCACCCCGGTGGCGGTATTCACATAGGTGATGGTAAGATCGTAGGTCTTATCCGGCTCCATCTCCCTTAATCCCAGCTCGCTCTCAGAAAAGACAAAGGTGTCGGTTGTTGCCATGGAGCCGGTGGTGGTCATTTCAAATCTCTTCGAGGTACAATCCTTTATCGAGGTGAAGGAAACGGTATAGGTTCCATCGGTCCGGCCCGTTAGCTCCAGGGTGATATCAGTGACATCCGAGGGTATGATGTAGTATTCCCTGTTCTCGGCAGGAAGGTAATCCTTGGCTATAAGGTAATAGACGCCCTCGTTCTCCAGGATATTGATACCCTTGGAGCGCATCCAACCCCCCACACAGCCATCGGATTTTAGCATTACGATAGTTCGCTCAAGGCAAGTGGGATCTGGGATCGCGCCCGTCCTTTTACCAGTGGTCTGTCTATACCTTTCGATTGTTAGGCTGTGATCATCGTTCCTGAGACCGAGGGCCCCTTCATAGACCTCCACCTTGGTCTGCTCGGCAGTGACCTTTAAGGAGAAGAGGTGCTCCTCAAAGGGAGGCACAAACTCGACCACGGCATTATACTCCTTGCCAGGGAATTCCAAGTTTATCACAGGAATCTCCGAAAGGTTGACTGTTAAGGGTGGAGCCGCCTTGGTGCCCCAGCCCCCGGGGGCCCAAATGAGTACGTCGCCGCTGATGATCCATAAGTAACCCGTGTCCTGGTACCCGAGGAAGCCCACAACGGCATCGCGGAGAAGTACGTAGATGTTCCCCTCGGCCTGGCCGTCGTATATGAGCTTC
>DAOVMN010000500.1 GCA_030630685.1 Thermoplasmata archaeon
CCTCGAGAAGTGGAGGGATATTACTCCTTCTACCTTTCCCCGGATCACCAGCAAAAAACCACCACCTCGGGGGGGACAGTGGTTTACGAGATAGAGGTAGTTAACAATGGTACAGAGGATGATACCATCAATTTGACCCGCTCGGCTCCACCAAGCGGATGGGAGGCCCACTTGGACCGCGACACAGTCGATGTGGGGGCAGGGGGAAACACCACAGTCAACCTCTCTGTTACCGCTGTCACCGCACAAAATGGTGATTATTCCAACATCTCGGTCACCGGGACTTCCCAGGGAGACCCGGACCTTATCGATATTGTGTACACGAACACCACGGTGAGCAACGAGCCAACCGACCTTGAGCCCATTGAATTAGGACCTGTAGGTGGTGCCATGGTCCTGGGTGAGGACACAACCATTAACGCCACTGTACGGAACAACGGGAACAGGGATGCAAATGACGTTGATGTCTTCTTCTATCTCGATGATAATGCCTCCTTGCCCATCGGTACGGACACCATCGATGTACCCGCAGGGGAGGAAAGGAATGCAACCATAGATTGGGATGCCACATCTTCCTTCGGGGACCACACCCTTATTGTGGATGTTGACCGTGATAATACCGAGCCCGAGACCAACGAGTCCAACAACCATCTTGAGCATGCTACAGAGGACTGGATTGTCAAAGGAAGTGTGCAGTGGGGGAATGCGGAGTACAACCTCACAGGAAACCTGAGCGTGGAAGGCAGGTTTCTTCTTGAGAATGTGAGCATCTACTTCAATTCCACGCACGGAAAATACGGGCTCGATTGTATGAATTCAGGGGTGATGGGGGCCAATAACTCGGAATTCGGCACGCTCGGAAATGCATCGGATTCGAGCTTCAGGTTCGAGGCCCGTGGCGAGCTTACACTGACAAATTCTTTGCTGTACCGGCTTTATTATAATGACGATTCCAATGACCCCAAAGGGGGGATTGTCGTGTTCTCAAGTTCGACCCTTATCAAAAATACCACGATCACCAAAAGCGGCATGGGCCTCTGGACCCCGGTCTCTCCCATGATTGTGAACTCGAGCTTCGAGAACCTCACGGACTACGGGCTTTATTCCATCGCGGGCTCCCCCCGGGTAACGGGCTCCCTTTTCAGGAACATCACCACGGGTATTGCCTTGGTTGGGGGAGCAGGTGAGATCGAGGGGTGTGATATTACCGATGTGAGTACTGGAATCTTTACTGCCCGATCCTCCACTGCCCTTCTTACAAAGAATGCGATACATGGTCTCCGGGGCCTTAACAGAGGGTTTTTCATATCCGGTTCCTCACCCACTCTAAAAGGGAATACGGTTCACAACACCAGCACCGGGGTATGGATTGAAAGTGATGCATCCCCCATCATTACTGGGAACGACCTATCGGACAATCGCCATAACAGTGTGTACTCATCGGAGTCCTCTCCCGTGTTCGAAGGGGCCATCATGTCCGGAAACCCGGATTATGGGGTGAGGGTGAGTGGGGGGGGAATGATAATACGGCACAGCACAATAGCAGATAACGGGAAAAACG
>DAOVMN010000285.1 GCA_030630685.1 Thermoplasmata archaeon
ATTTCCGTTAGTGAGGCCCAGGCGACCACGCCGCCCACGGAAGGTAGGGTTCCCATTGGTAAACCCATTCCCGTTAGTAAGCCCATTTCCGTTAGTAAGCCCATTTCCGTTAGTAAGCCCGTTGCAGTCTGATAAACCGCCAGGTTTTTTAGTCCTTGACGACCTCTTCGAGGTCATCCGGAACTCGGAACTTCGTTCCTCATTCAAAGTCAACCCCTTTGGGGTTGACGTGTTGGTAAGGCCCTTGCCATTGACAAGACCAAAGCCGTTAGTAAGCCCATTGCCATTGGTGAATCCCGAACTAAAGTGCCTCGAGGTTTTGCGGTCATTTCTCATCGGACTCTTTCCAGCACCGTTCATATCGGAACCTCTTGAATTCTTTCCCGACGTGAACGTTATATAAATACTTTAGTGTATTCCTAAGGTTCAGGATCCAGACTATGTCCTAACGTAGCGAGTGGTGTGAGGGAGGAGGGGGAATCGGGCGTGTGGTGTCCGGGGCCTGAATATTTCTACAAAGCAAAGCGGTAAAAACCGCTTAGTGAAAATCCCAGGCACCGCATTTACTATGTGCATTCACCCTAAATAGATTTTCTTTGGTGTGAGTTGGTGCGTGGGGGGAGGTGTCAAAAATGAAACAAAGGAAAAACCTTCATGGTGGTCCCCCAGGCACCGAGACCACTATTAGCATATTACTTTAAAGCGTTTTGGCGGCTTAGATGGTCCCTGGGGATGGAAAAAAATGGCGTTATAAAAAATTCCATAATGGCCCCCCAGGCACCGAGACCACTATTAGCATATTACTTTAAAGAGTTTCTATTAATGATTGTGTGGTGCCTGATCCCAATTTCAACCCCCAACGATTTGAACAAAAATAAAAAAAGAGAACAAGGAAGGACCGCACTAATCCTTCCCTTTTATCAGCTTATTTACGACGGACGGATCGGCCAGTGTGGAGGTATCACCGAGTTTGTCCAGCTCATTCGATGCGATCTTCCGCAGAATCCTTCGCATGATCTTACCGGACCTGGTCTTTGGAAGGCCCGGGGCCCAGTGGACAACATCCGGAGTGGCTATGGGGCCAATCTCCTGCCTCACATGTGCCCTCAGCTCCTTCTTGAGCTCGTCTGTGTATTCACAGCCTGTTTTCAGGGTGACATAGGCGTAGATGCCCTGTCCCTTGATCTCGTGCGGGTACCCCACCACTGCAGCCTCTGCGACGGCCTCATGGGAGACAAGGGCAGATTCCACCTCAGCGGTACCCATCCGGTGGCCGGACACATTGATCACATCATCTATTCTGCCTGTGATCCAGTAGTAGCCGTCCTCGTCCCTCTTCGCACCGTCGCCTGTGGTGTAATAGCCCGGAAACATGGCGAAATAGGTCTCCTTGAATCTCTCATGGTGGCCGTAGACGGTCCTCATGATACCGGGCCATGCCGCCTTGATGACCAACGGGCCGCTGGCTACACCGTCCTGCTCGTTGCCCTCGTTATCGAGGATAGCGGGCTCGACGCCGAAGAAAGGCAGCGTTGCGGAACCTGGCTTTGCTGGAATTGCGCCAGGAATAGGTGTGATAAGGATGCCGCCGGTCTCGGTCTGCCACCATGTATCCACAATGGGACAGTTTGAATTACCAACTACCTCATAGTACCATCTCCAGGCCTCGGGATTGATAGGTTCGCCCACTGTCCCAAGCAGGCGAAGGCTCTTCCTCGAGGTCTTTTTAACCCAGTCATCGCCTTCCTTTATCAGGGCACGGATGGCTGTGGGTGCGGTGTAGAACTGGTTGATACCGTATTTGTCCACGATCTGCCAGAACCTGCTTGGATCCGGGTAGTTGGGCACGCCCTCGAACATGACAGAGGTGGCTCCGTTCAGGAGTGGTCCGTATACGATGTAGGTGTGGCCAGTTATCCAGCCGATGTCGGCGGTGCACCAGAATATATCTCCATCATGGTAGTCAAAGATGTACTTGTGGGAAACGGCAGAATAGACCATGTAGCCGCCAGTGGTATGAAGAACCCCTTTTGGCATGCCTGTGGAACCCGAGGTGTAGAGGATGAACAGCGGGTCTTCAGCGTCCATTTCCTCGCAGGGGCTCTCACCGACGACATCGGGGGCAGCCATCTCCTCGTGCCACCAGGTATCTCTGCCCTCTTTTATGGGCACCTTATTGCCGGTGCGCTGTACCACAATGGTCCTCTCGATGGTCGGTGTGGATTCGAGAGCCTGATCAGCGTTGGTCTTCATTGGAATATCGTTCTTCTTACCCCTGAGAGCGGTGTCCTGTGTAACGAGGAGCCTGCACTCGGAATCGTTGATCCGGTTTTTCAGGGCATCGGGTGAAAAGGCACCGAAAACTATGGAGTGGACGGCGCCGATGCGAGCGCAGGCCAGCATGGCGATGGGTAATTGCGGGATCATCTGAAGGTACAGGCATACCCTATCGCCTCTCTTGATGCCGTGCTTGCGAAGCACGTTTGCGAACTTGCACACCTTGGTGTGAAGCTCTTTGTAGGTGAGGGTCGAGCTCTCATTCGGGTCGTTACCCTCCCAGATGATGGCCACCTGGTCGCTCCTTGTGTCAAGATGTCTATCCAGGCAGTTGTAGGTGATGTTGGTCTTTCCGCCCTCATAGAACTTGATGTCTCCCTTGACAAAGTCATAGGACCTGACCTTTTCCCATTTCCTGAACCAGGTGAAATCCCCGGCCATGTCCGACCAGAAACCCTCCGGGTCCTTGATGGAGCGTTCGTACATTCTCCTGTATTCTTCTAGGCTCTTGAGGTGCGCCCTCTCCTTGAAATCATGCGAGGGGTAGAAAATCTTTGCTTCTTTGGATGAATCCGTTGTGTTTTCAGACAAGCTATCGACTCCGCAAGGTTTTGTGGTTCCAGGCTTTGATGGTAAGCTTCTCGGTTGCCTGGACAGGTACGGGCACCTCAAGTTTCTTATTTAACGGTTTCGGGGTTGCTTTTTTGATTTATTGGTTTCGGGGTTGCTTTTTTGATTTATTGGTTCCGGGGTTAACAACGTGGATGTTGGGAACTATATTGCAACGTAGTGAAAGATTTTGGAGTGCCCGTTCAATTATAGCGGTACACAGCCAAACCCGGCATGTGTAGACATATATCTCAACTCCCATAATCATAAGTGGTGCCCCCATCGGGATTCGAACCCGAGATCCCCAGCTCCGGAGGCTGGTGCCATATCCAAACTAGGCCATGGGGGCATTGTGATATTCGTTATACGCATCCAACAATAATTCATTGAACTCGAGATACTTGTGTTGGACAATGCGGACCCCCCCGCATGCTTCATAATTTCATCAAATCTTACCCCGATAAACTCTCCACCGTGATTCTCAAATTCTCTCTCATAATCGGGGCATTCTTTCCTTATACGTTCCACACCTGTTATAAGGTTTTCCTTAACAGTTAGGAAATTCACACTGTGCAAACCATGTTTTATTATTGAGGTATTTTCCGAGTATTTATTTTATTTCTTTTCATCAATAACAAATATTCCTGACTCATCATAATCTTCTTTTGGAAACGCATCAAAATTGATGTCTTTTTTAATAGAATCCGTGGGAAGCAATATTTTTGCTTGTTGCTCTTGCCAATCAGAAGCAAGCTTTCCAGTTTTTCTCCATAATTGAATGGCTATTAAATCATATTCTTTTTC
>DAOVMN010000198.1 GCA_030630685.1 Thermoplasmata archaeon
CACCGCAGGCGGACGAACCGCCCTCATCCCCACCCAGGGCGTTATCGAGATCGGGGAGGACCATGTCTGGCAGGAGTTCTGGCACGGCAGATGGGTTCACTGGGACAACTGGTGGAGCGACGGCGGCACGGGTGTGGATGTGCCAGAGACATACGATGGGAACTGGTGGCATGTCTCCGTTGTCTGGGCATTTCGACCCGACGATTATATAAGGAACGTGAACCACAGGCCGTACACGCCCACGGGGACCCTGAAAATAACCATCCTTGACAGGTTTGGAGAGCCGGTTGACGGCGCGATTATCCTTGCGAACAGCCACTCGTATGCCACAAAGTTAAATCCCGCACACACCCCGTTCACTCCGCCGCCGATTCCCTGTTTCTGGAACTACACCGACACGAATGGGGAATGCCTGCTGAAGTTAGGCGAGAACGATTATACCATCAATATCTGGAGCAGGCTCGGCAGTGTACCCGACCAGCAGATTTCTATCGAGGAAGGGCAAGAATACAGCCGAACCTTTGTTGTGGACGGGAGAAAGCCCACGCATGATATACAGCCGAATAATCAGGGAGGTATTTCCGGGGACTCGGAAACGATAAGTTTCGGTTTCAAGGTCTTGGAAGGGACACAGGAACAGGTCAATCTATTCGAGGCGACCAGGCATCCACAGCCCATATTCATGAACAGGGACATCGATTTCTTTATCTGCGACGAGGAGAACTATGTGAACTATCTCAAGGGTTATCCCTTTGACTGCTATGACCTGGAGGAGAATGCGGTCGAAGGAACTGTAGAAGTGAGCGTACCGAAGGACAGGGACTGGTATTTCGTCTTCTCCAATACAGAGCCTCTTCAAACAGGGAAGAAGATCGAGATAGTTGTGGAAAAGGTAATTGAAAACGAGGAGCCCCTGGTTGAGATCACGGAGCCTGTTGATGGTGTGAAGGTGGAAATTGGGGACATTGTTATCATTAAGGGAAACGCAACAGATGATTCCGGCATCGAAAGGCTGGAGATCAGTCTCAATGGGGGCAAGCGCTGGGGGAACATACTGATGAATTACAACAACCCGGGCTGGTTCTATGAGTGGAACACCTCCAATACCTCGGACGGAGACTACAAAATAAAGGTGCGGGCCTACGATTCCCAAGATTGCAAGGGGGAAGACAGCATAAAGGTGATCGTGGGTAAAGGTGATGAGGGCGAGGATCTCCTTGATGAGCTCGCAGACAACCGGTATCTTGCCGTAGGTGCCTGTGCTGCGCTCGCGGCTGCCGCGGTGGTTGCTGTGGTCGTGTTTAGGAGAAAGAAAAAGGAGTTGGGAGAGGAATATCACGAAGAGGAAGATCATGAAGATATAGTGGAAGATTGGGCGGAAGATAAAGGAGAAGGGGAAAGTGTGAAGGACGGTTGAAAATACCAAAAGAGGTCAATGAATGAGAGCAGAAAGAATAGCTTTTCGTTCTGGGTTCGGATTCATGCTCATTGCAGCGGCGCTCCTTGCGATTGTATTGCTTGGAAATGAAGTAGAAGCAGAACCACACAACCCGATCTATATAAACGGCAATGAAGGCTTCAGGAATCCAGAAAATGGCGTGAGCAACTGGAACGACCCTTCCGCAGGGACAGAGGACGACCCGTACATCATCGAGGGATGGGAGATCATCGCGTCCACCGCAACGATCGGTCGGGGCGGCATCCATATCGAGGGCACTGATGCCTATTTTATCATCAGGAACTGCGAACTCCACAACGGGACACTTACCGAGAAAATTGGCATTTATTTCTCCGAAGTAAAGAACGGGGGAATCAATGGTACGACCTGCTGGGACAACAAATACGGCATCCGTGTTCACTCTTCATTCGATATCGTGATAGACTCGTGCGACATCCGCGACAACTACGGGTTCGCCTCCGGGCACGGCATCTACTTCGACTCCTCCTCCGATAACCGGATCACATCCTGCAAGGTGCACAATAATTCCGGCTTTGGCTCGGGATATGCCAACGGGTATGGCATCTTTATCGAGTCCTCTTCCGGTACCTGGATAGATTCCTGCGAGATTCACAATAATACCCGTGACGGCATCAGATCCATCAGTGATTCCCCCGATATCACAATAGACTCGTGCGAGCTCTACGGAAATTATCACGGCATCGACATCGAGAGTTCGGCACACAGCACCATAAGGGATTGCACATCCTACGGCAATGCCCACCTCGGCATCCTTCTCTATACGGACTCGGACGAATGCCTGGTAACGGACTGCACCTGCCTCGACAATGGGTGGCACGGCATCTTCTTCAAGTGGTGCTCGAACAACAGGCTGGAAAACTGCGTTTCTCACGGCAACGATGGCGATGGCATCATCCTCGATTCCTCGGACAATGAACTGGTGGATTGCATTTCTTATGATAATCGAGGTATAGGCATCTATATTGTCGGCTCTTCGAATAACGAGCTGAGATACTGCACATCTTATGAGAACGATTACGGCGGCATCGTGCTTCATACCTCTAATGGTAATGAGATAACACATTGCAATGTCCATGGAAATTCCTACTACGGCATCTCTCTTTATTGGGAGGATTACAATAATATTGTCACATATAACAGAGCCTCCGATAACGAGGACGGCATCCATCTGGGAGCAAATTCGGAAAACAACCAAATTTACCTCAACGATTTTATAGACAACGAAGAAAATGTTCATTCCGAGGGCTCGGTCAATCAATGGAACTCTCCTGAACAGATGACATACACTTACAACGGGGAGACACACACAAACTACATGGGCAACTACTGGAGCGATTACTCGGGGATCGATTACAACGAGGACGGGATCGGTGATACTCCCTACACTTCCACGATAATCGATCTATATCCGTTGATGGAGGAATGGGAACACTATTTCAACCGACTGCCGGGAGTAACTATAACGGAGCCGGGCAAAGGTGAGGAAATCAGCGGAAGTTACACGATCAGGGGAACCGCCTCGGACCCGGATGGAGATGAGCAGGTCGAGAGAGTCGAGATAAGGATCGATGAGGGAAGCTGGGAAGAGGCCAATGGCACGACCGATTGGAATTTCGAATGGGACTCCACAGAAGTTGAAAACGGGGACCACACGATACATGCGAGGGCTTTCGATGGAGAGGATTATTCCGATCTGACTGAAGTAGATGTCACCGTCAATAACGAGGAACCAGCAAACCACCCGCCGACAATCGAGATTACGGCACCGGAAGACGGGAGCACAGTGGATGGCGTTGTGACAATCGAGGGTACGGCGGATGATGAAGACGGCGATGAACAGGTCGAGATGGTCGAGATAAGGATCGATGACGGGGGCTGGGGAGAAGCGGAGATAGAAGAAGCAGAAGGCACGATCTCCTGGTCTTTCGAATGGGACACGACGGAGGTTGAAAACGGGGAGCACACCATCTATGCCAGGGCTTTCGACGGAGAGGATTATTCAGAGGTTTCGGAGCTAAACTTAACCGTTGACAATGAAGAAACTGTGAATCATGAACCGGAGATCGAGATCACTTCAGTGGAAAAAACTGACGATTACACCATCGAAATCAGATGGACCGCCTCGGACCCGGACGAGGATGCCCTTGAAATCGACCTCTACTATGATGGAGATCATGATCCGGACAACGGAAAGGGCCTCATTGTAAAGGACCTGGACAATACCGAAAGCTATGATTGGGACATATCAGACATGGAGGACGGTGATTATTACATCCTAAGTGTGGCAAGGGACCCGGGAGGCGGGGAAGGAAGCGATTACAGTAAAAAAATAACCGTCTCTCTTCCCGAACTCGCCCCGGATTTCGCGATTGTTTCACTAGAGGTCCTTCCCCAAGCCCCGGAGGGTGGGGATTCTGTGATACTCCGGGCCAAAGTGAAAAATCAAGGAACTGCCACCGGGACAGGTACCGTGGAGTTTCTGGTGGATGGAAATCTTCTGAAAACCGAGGCATTGACTCTTCAACCGGGAAAGGAAAAAATCGTGACCCAAGTCTGGAATGCCGTCGAGGGAAATCATACGGTCAGTGTCCGGGTAACTCTTGCCGGGGACTCGGATCCTTCAAATAACGAGGAGGAGAGGGTGGTCAGCGTGGCAGGAGCCCCGGGGGGGAAGGAAAAGGATAGCGATGATGATTTCCCTGTGGTGTATGCAGGTTCGGCCCTGGCGGTTGTTGTGGTTGTGGCCGCTGCGGTCGGAGGGGTCGCGGTTTACAGGAAAAAGGAGGTGGAAGCAGGCGAGGTCAGGTGTCCGGAATGCGGGAGCGTAACCACCTATTCCGAGGAGTACGAGGACTACTACTGCTGGGAATGCGAGGAATACGTTGGAGAAGCGAGTGAAGAATGGGTGAGCGATAACGAAATAGTGATCGAATGAATGAAAAAGATATGAACCTAATCGGTCCCTGTGCTATATACTGCGGTTTATGCACAAAATACCAGTCGAAGGCAAGGAGCAGATGCATCGGCTGCAGGCTGGGCGAACAGCATGACTGGTGCAGCATCTGGAACTGCTGTGTAAAGAAACATGGATTTGAAACATGTGCCGGGTGCGAGGAATATCCCTGTGATAAATATACGAGAAGATGGGACAAATCTCCGGAAGGTTGGAGGATTCAAAGAGAGAACATGGAAAGGCTCCGAAGGGAGGGGATCGAGGATTGGTTTAAAGAACAGGTGGAGAGAAGACTGCTGCTGGAAGAAATGCTCGCTAACTACAATGAAGGCAGATCCATGAGTTTCTACTGCAGGGCGTGCACAAATCTACCTGTCAAGCTGATAAAGAAGGCGATAGAGGAAGCAGAAAAGAGATTCGGGAGTGAAGGGGTAGAAGAGTCGGATATGAAATTTAGGGCGAAGATGGTAAAGGAGATAATACGGGAAATTACGTGAACATTCGGTAGGGAAAAAATGTCCCTCCCGGCAGCAGGCATTCCCCTGGCACCGGGTTCGAGGCGCGGTGCAGAAGGTGCGGATCTGGCGGTGGGGTGCATTCCCATTTTATGGGTAATTGAGAATCTCATTAACAACCGGGACTTTGTGATGAGAATGGAATTCTAACTGCCTTAACGAACACTGCGTGTTCATTC
>DAOVMN010000471.1 GCA_030630685.1 Thermoplasmata archaeon
AGGAACAGGAGCCAATGTGGGTTTAGTGGGTTGAGGACCTACAGAAGATACTCCTGGCCCCATCATACCTTTCTGTCCTGGAGCCGGTGGCAATGTCCCTGGTCTGGGTGATGATGCCTGTGGAGATGCCCATGGTTTCAACGGCTGTTGTGCGGGTTGAGGTGTTGGGGACGGTGGCGGCTGTCTGCTTTGGACGGATCTGGATTGTCGTATTCTCTGTTTCTTTTTCCTCACATGAACGACTCCCGCCATAGTAATTACGATGATTACTCCCACGATTACCACTATCAGAATAATTACCATATCCTGCGTGTCTTCATCCTCTATACCTAAGAATCCACCTTGAGAAGACGGTTGATCTCCCCCACCAGATGTGGTTTCATTTTTTCCATCAGGCAGTCCATCAGTTGAATTACCATCGCCACCTCCGGGGAATGTACCGGGATCGATGGCATCGGGGATTCCATCTTTATCTACATCCACTCCGGATGTTGAGTTATCCAAAGGATCGTCGCCATCAGTCGTATTTCCTGGTGTTTCTGGTATATCGTCACCATCATCATCATCTGGGTCATCGGGGGTCTCCGGATCATCATCAGGAACTGAGGGTATGTATTGAGTATAGCTGGATGACAAAGCACTTGTACCACCCATTATTGAAAGTATGGTTCCGGAATCCCAGAGCGTTCTAATCCACTCATAGTTCTTCTTCTGGGTATTATCGCAGGTTACGAACCCCATGAAGGAATTCGCCATTGCCACAAGAAGTCCCTGCTCGGCCACATCCGTAAAGAAACCATAGATACTCTGGCCCCAGTCTGTGAGATTGAAATGCAGATCGACCGACAGAGAATAATCGAAGTTTGCATCACTTTGTGCCGCTGAGTATATGCTGGATTCTGTGTCATACATCTTATGTTCGGTGTTGAAGGATTCAAAGTTCACTATGGTATTGAGCTCTTGGTCATCTGCGTCCACAATAAGGAGTGGAGTCTGCTGATATTTGATATCACAATTCAGATTGCATTCAAGAAACAGATTGCAGAAAAGGTCGATGATGTTTATCATTTTGGCGATTCCTATGGTAACTCCTGTTGGAATGTAGCTGAATAACGCTGCCGCCATCTTGAATATGTCAACCTGAGCGAGGTTGATTTTCACATTTTCAAGGTTCAAGGAATCAATATTGTCTTCAAGGGGCTCTGAATTTGAGTAGAGTACCTTTGGAATGTCCCAGGTATATATTTCAAGGGATTTGTAGGTGAATAGTGGTAGTCCGTCTTCGTCAAGATCTTCGTTATTATTGAGCAGAGGCATGGGGAGTGAGTAATCGAATATGTTTTCCCTCTCTCCTCCATATATCAGGTCAATCATAAACTCTATACTCGGTTTGTATTCAATGGTGTAGCTGTCTTGAGTGTCTGTCAACTGACAATACAATCCATCCTCCTTTTCAATGAAATTATAGGTTGCATTGCCGATATGTGTTACTGTGATATCAGAGACAAACGTGGCCGTTGCCTCAAGGGAATAGCCCCAGATTAGATCGAATGTGACAGAACGGCTCCTTCTGTCAGATATCGTGTTTACATCAACAGTGTCGAACGTAATGGAGGTGCCGGGGATAATCTGTCCATTGTCCTTTAAGGCGGATGATGTGTCATAATTATTTACGGATATTTCCTTCGAAGATGTGTCCATACCACCTTCATCATCTTCCACTGTCAATTCCACGGTATATTTCCCTGCATCGAGAAATCTATGATTGAATGTGATATCATCGTATATTGCCACTCCATCAATTTTCCATGTATATGTAAGATCATCACCATCAATATCGTACGAATCGCTGGCTGAGAATGAAATTGTATCCAGCTGGGCTATTTTATCTTCAGG
>DAOVMN010000161.1 GCA_030630685.1 Thermoplasmata archaeon
CGAAAAGGCCATTGCATTAGGCGGGGAAAAGAGAGAGCGGGAGGAGGTTAAAAAAGAGGAGGGTCCCAAGGAGGCGAAAGTAATAGAGGCAGCCAAGAAGCAGACCCCGGGGTTGATGGACTTTGATCGCAAAAAGCCCGAGGAAAGAGAGAAAACCAGTCCCTTCTCGTATGAGCAAAACCTAACCTGGGAGGAAAAAAGGGAATTGGAGAGAAAAAGGAGAAGCCTCGAGGCATTGATGAACGAGTTCGTCAACTGGAAAGAGTCATTGAGGTGAATGGACCAAATACGAGGTGAGGCCATGGAGATCAAGAGCGTTAAGATCGAGAACCCAAAAGAATACAATGTTATCCTGGGGCAAAGCCATTTCATCAAGACGGCTGAGGATATCTATGAGGCAATGGTGAACAGTGTCCCGAACATCAAATTCGGGATGGCCTTTGCCGAGGCGTCCGCTCACCGGAAGATCCGGGTCGAGGGAACGGACGAGACACTCAAGGAGCTCGCTGTAAAGAACATCGCCAATATCTCGGCAGGTCACACCTTTATAATCTTCATCGAGGGGGCCTATCCAATTAATGTCCTGAATGCGATTAAGCGGGTGCCGGAAGTGGCGAATATCTTCTGTGCCACTGCAAATCCTGCTGAGGTGATCATCGCGGAATCAGAGCAAGGGAGGGGGATTCTTGGGGTGATTGATGGGCAAATGCCTTTAGGTGTGGAGAGCGAGGAGGAAAGGCAGTGGAGAAGGGATTTCCTGAGGAAGGTCGGGTATAAGCTGTGAAGCTATTCTATCTATCTTCTATCATTTGCCACCTCTCTAAAGTAGCTTGCAAAGAGTTTTGCGTTTTTTCTGATGTCATAATCATGGCTTTTTCCTAAATTACTCAAGCATATTTCCCTGTAATATTTTTTGTCGTTTACTAACTTTAATATGTTCTTAGTATACAAAGAAGCATTGCTGTAACAAATAAGAGGATTGTTTTCCCCTAAAGCCTCTATCATACCACCCACACCAGAAGTAAGGACTGGCCTACCACAAGCATAAGCTTCAAGTATCACCCTCCCTTGGGGCTCCCATGTCGAGGGCATCAATACTAAATAGGAATTTGAAATAACTTCTTTTATTTTGGTATGATGTATCACACCTTTTAGTTTGACAATATCGTCTAATTCATTTTCCTTGATGGATTTTTTAAAATCCCTCTCCATCTTACCTTCTCCATAAAGATGAAATTGATAGAGAAAATTTAAGCCCAAGTTTTTCATTTCTTTTGCAATTTCTAATATTTTGAAAGGGTCTTTTGCAGTAGTTAATCTACCAAAGAAGCTGAAAATATATGTATCCCTGTTATATGGTTTGTATGAGTATTCTGTTGGATCTATGCTATTGGGAATCACCCTAATCTTTTCTTCTGATTCGGGATGGAATTGTAGAATGTAATTTTTCAAGAACTCTGTCCTCGTGGTAATACCATCACAGAATCTTAGTGTGTATTTTCCAACATATTTTTTATAAGTTTTGGTTTGCCGCCAGTAGTCTCCACATTCATTTATGATTAATTTTGCATTTAATATCTTGGCTAAGAATACGCCGTGAAAACTGCACCAGTTTGTTTGGGTAATTACGATCAAATCAATTTTTTCCCTTCGAAGTTGTTTTAGTATGTTATAATATGAGTATAGTTTCCTTATTGAATATGGGTAAATGTGATCATATTTATTATTCTCATAGATCTCAATGACGTGGAGGTTTTTTAAGTGTTCTAATAACAATTTATTTGATATCTCAGCTCCACCCGTTTTATGGGGGTAAGAATATTTTGATATGTAAGCAATCTTCATGAGTATCACTTCCCTGCCTTTTTTATTTTCTCTCCAACAACCAGAACATAAAGTGCGAAGACTTTAAAGAGTCTCAATTCAGGAAGTTTATGCTCACCATAGAAGTTGTAAAGCCTATCGCAGTGTATCGTTTCAATATCATGGTGAAGCAAAAGACTGGCCAAAAGCTTTTCATCGAACCCGTGGATATGTTCATCGGGTTTCTTGATCGATTCTTTTGTGAATTGCCTGAGATAATTCTTTTTTCTAATTACGCACAATGTAGGATAAAGGCGAGCGATATTAGGCACTGTAATAATGATTCTTCCCCCTGGTCTAAGGACCCTGCTTATTTCACCCATTGTGAAATAAAAGTTCGAGATGTGCTCAAGAAATTCGCCTGCTACTATGTTGTCAAAATTACAGTCGTGAAAAGGAAGGGGGTCTTTTGTTACATCAAGAAGAAAAAGGTTCTCTACATTTCCAGACCCATCATCCAAAATGTCTACACCGTAGTATTCATGTTCAGGTCCAATAAACTTTTGAAGGTAGCCGTCCCTGCACCCGATGTCCAGCACCTTACCGGGAAGAAGATGACGAGATATCTCTTTAAGCCTAAATTCAATCCTTGGATTGCCTTCACTTGATCTGAAGTTTTTTTCCGCAAGTTTTTTTAGTTTGTCATCTATTTGTTCGGCCATTGATAATACCTCATTTCTGAATTCCTAGGATTTATTCATGTTTATTAATTTTATCGCGCCGTCGGCTTTAGCTAAAATTAGAAAGATTTTTATGAGATTAACGATCCCCTACTAAAAAAGTAAAAGTGATATCATGCGGCTAATAAGACCAAATAATGTTATGCATAGGATACCTATATCGTTAATGGCCACAACTCTTGCTTTTATTGCCATCATTCTTATTGGTCAATCCACAACCGATGCCCAGGGAGAAAGTAGTGGGTTTATTTATTCATGGGATGAATACATGATAGATAGCGAATTGCAGCATGGGGAAACGATAATATCGGGTGACATGGACAATGATGGAAACATAGATGTCGTTGTTTCCAGTAATGGAAGAATCTGCTGGTATGAGGCCCCATACGACCCTTCTGGAAGCTGGATCAGACATATTATTGATGGTGATGATGGTGGAGCGGGCATGGATGTTGTGGATATGGATAGGGACGGAGACCTTGATGTAGTAGCAGCATTAAAGAGCAAAAACTCATTGGTCTGGTACGAAAATGGGAATTCCTGGAATGAGTATTCAATAGACAACGATTTCGAAGATCCGCGATATTTAGATGTGGAGGATATAGATAACGATGGACATCCAGATGTGGTAGCGGGAAACACACCAGGAAGCGGCAATGCTGATATTTGCTGGTGGAAATCCCCCAATAATCCCAAACAAAACTGGCCAGTATCTGCAAGATATTATATTAAAGAAAATAACCTTGATGGCGTATGGGAACTAGAAATTATTGATATAGATCTTGATGGCAATCTTGATGTTGTGGCTAATGATGCTTATAGGGACAAAATCCTCTGGTTTGAATCGCCAGATGACCCCAGGAACCCCTGGACACAACATCAGATAGCATCCGGTTCCTCTGTGAACTCACCGAGAGGACTCAGCATTGTGGACATGGACAAAGATGGTCACCAGGACATTGTGGTAGCGATCTACGATAGTGATAAATTAAAATGGTATGAATCCCCAGATGATCCGATTAGTAGCTCTTGGATATCCCATACCATTGACGGTGATCTGGACGGAGCCTATGATTGTTATGTTTATGACATAGATGAAGATGGTGATTGGGATATGGTGGCTTCTGGCATTTACAATGATGAGATAAATTGGTATGAGGCTCCGGATGATCCGACCGGAAGCTGGAAAAAGCATTTGATAGGCTCCTATGATCATCCCAGATGCATCTGGGTCGATGATATTGATGCTGATGGATTTCCAGATGTTTTATCGACACTTGGTGATGTTTCATCTAATAAAGGATTGAGATGCTACTTTGGCAATAGAAAACTATCTTCCATTGATTTCTCCAATAAGTTTGATGCTGGAAGCACCAGTAATGAGATTTTAGATATCGACATAGGAGATGTGGATGGGGATGGAGATATGGACATCGTTACATCGACCTTAAATGATAATAAAATTACCATCTGGAAAAATGATGGTACTCCATGGAGCAATACATGGGCAAGTAATCATATTGGTACCCTTAGTGATACGTGTATGGATGTGGACTTTGGGGATGTGGACGGCGATGGAGGCCTGGACATCGTGAGTGCAGACTACTCTAACAAGGTTATCATATGGGAGAATGATGGGGCACCATGGGATGGAAGCTGGAATAGTAATACTGTTGGTAGTCAGCCAAATAATGCTCATGAAGTTGAATTTGTTGATTTGGACAACGATGGAGACCTTGACCTTGCTTCTGGTGATTCATATTATTATGTGAGTAACGTGTACATCTGGGAGAATGATGGTTCACCCTGGGAGGGTAGCTGGACTCGATGCATCATTGGCCAGATTTATAGAGGAATAGACGGTCTGGAGGTTGGGGATCTGGACCATGATGGGTATATGGATATAGTAACTGGAGACTGGAAGAGGGGTAGTTTGGATGAAGCCTATATTTATTCGTGGAGAAATGATGGGACCCCTTGGGATGACACTTGGACAAGAAATGAAGTAGGCCAATGTATTGACTCCATTGAAGAGCTTAAGCTTGCGGATATAGATAACGATGGAGACCTGGACATAGCGAGCACAGATCAAAATAATGATGTGTATATCTGGAGAAATGAAAATCCATTTTCGGGAACCTGGGACAGCCAGAAAGTGGGGACGATGGGTGACAATGGAAATTATGTGTGTTTTGGAGACCTGGATTTTGATGGAGACCTTGACCTGGTGAGTATAGGTAAAGACAGGAAGATTTATCTCTGGGAGAATGATGGCTCCCCCTGGGATGGAAGCTGGATTGATTACACTCCAGGCTCATCTTCGGATGGCCTGGGGCTGGCACAGATCGCAGACCTGGACAACGACGGTGACCTGGATATCATAACCGGTGGTAATTCCAAAAAACTCGAACTCTGGCAGAACCTCCTGCTCCACCGCAACATGCCCTTCGATTCGGGGAAAAAAATAGGCACTACCACTAACAACATCAATGCAGTCATTTCAGCAGACCTCGACAACGATGGAGACGATGACATAATATCCGGAGATGACAACGGTGCCCTGTATCTCCTTGAAAACATTAGGTCTTCGTATGACCAACACTACGCAGGTAATCTTACCAGCGGCATCATGGGTCTCGACAAATGCGATATAGACCATGACGGGGACATCGATTTTGTATCCGTCCTTGAGAACGGGAATGTTTACCTCTGGGAAAACCCCGGCCCTTCTCTGACCTTTAGCACAGATTGGGATTCTTGCCACATCTTTCATGGCGGTGCAAATTCTGCGCTTTACAACGATGTGGATAGAGACGGAGACGATGACCTGATCGTGGGATTGAACAACGGCACCCTATGCATCCTCGAGAACGACGGCACACCATTTGATAACGAATGGGCAGGACATTATATCGGCCAGCCAACGCATTCGATAAACACATTGGACTGTTTTGACCTTGACCAGGACGGGACCGCTGATATTGCCACCGGGGATGCGAATGGCAGGATAATAGTCTGGAAGAACGACGGCTCTCCGTTTTCAGGGGAATGGCAGAGCAACGTGGCAGGAAGCCTGAGCACTGCGATCAAATCCCTGATTATTCGAGATCTTGATAACGATGCGAAACCGGACATTATCGTGGGCGCCCAGGACGGAGATATCAACATTCTAAAAAACGATGGCTCTCCTTTTTCAGGAGGTTGGAGTTCCAAGCCCATTTCAACAGGGA
>DAOVMN010000141.1 GCA_030630685.1 Thermoplasmata archaeon
AGCACGCATGAGGCACAAAGTGCCGAGTGCCGATTAGGACGAAGTCCTGATAAGGAAGTGCTCGTTAAGGAACTGAGATTTTGCGTTTGTGGCCAGACTTGGGAACACGGATTGCAGCGGATCACAAGTGAAAACTTGTTTTCGCTGCGGATGACCTTTGGTCGTCAAGCCGGATGAACACGGATAAAAGACAAATCCGCGAAAATCCGTCAAATCCGCGTCATCCGCGTTCTTATTCGCTATCTTACAACATTGTCCCAGGACCCAATCAAAACAGGCTCTTATAGAGCATGTATATTCCCATCAAAATCATGAAGTAGCCAAAATATCTTCTCAGCCTCTTCCGATCGATAGAAACGCTCATGTCGGCACCCTTGGGAACCGATAAGACCGAGCCAATGGTCATCGGCAGGGCCATCCAGATCTCCAGTTTTCCTCCGGCTATATGGGCCAACGTAGCACTGGTGGAGTTAAGGAAGATCGCCATCAAGGAATTCGCTACCGCCGAGTGAATGGGGTAAGAAAGGAAGACCATCGCCGGCACCATGATGACACCCCCCCCGATCCCCAGTAGGCCAGCCGTGAAACCCGCAGTAAAACCCACCAACGGGAGATATCTACGGTTTGTCTCGAATGCTTCCTTGGCATCTTCCGGTTTCTCAGATAGTCTGCCTCCAAAAATCATCCTGTGGGCCGTATAGAACAGCAGGAGAGCAAAGAGGAGCTCGAGGATGGTGGTATCAAGTTTACCCCCGATGTACACCCCCATGAGGCAGCCCATTACCCCGGGGGCCCCAAGATAAAACCCGGTCATGGAATGAAGATTCCCGTGCGAACGGTGCCTGAGCATCCCAAAGGGAGAGGTGAACATGATAACAAAAAGGGAGAGGATCTTCGCCTCCCTGAAATCCACCTTTAGCAGAAAGATCGAAGCAGGAACAAGGAGCATCCCCGCTCCGATGCCAAGCAGGCCGGAAAGATATCCCGCGGCGGTCCCTGTGAGAAAAGAAAGGAGGATTAGGATGAGGAATCCTTGATCCATTCATTCCCTCGTTAGGTTGCGGCCTTTGCCCTGAGATCTTCGGGAATAAGGTTATTCTCGTGAGGATAGGGCCTTCGTATGATGAATTCACTATTACAGTTCTGGCATTTCACATGCAGCGGCCGCTTCGAGGTTGTAACCACGATGGGTTCGTTACACTCCGGGCAGGGGTACTGTTGTTTCACTTTCAGGTTGAACTCCGTGTTGCATGATGGGCACCACACCCTGAGAGGGCGCTTCGAGGACTTCACCGGGATGGTGCCGCCACACACCGGGCAGTCATAATACATGGATTCCTTCAGGAACTGCAGCCTGTCCTTCACAAACTCCTCTCTCTGTTTTCTGATGAGCCCCCTCATCTCCTCCAGTGCCCTAAACTCCGCTTCGATATCCGCATCGTTCTCTGCATAGGCCTCCATCTTGAGTGCGTGTTCTCTTTCGAACTTGTCCCTTTCTCTTTGCAGTTTCCTTAATTCTCTTTTGAGTTCCTGCTCACTCTTTGCAAGCCTTTCCTCGTCGGCCTTCAGGGCCCCATACCTTTCATCGAACCTCTGCTTTGCTATGACGGCTTCTCTGATCTTTTCCTTGCCCTCGAGGATTTTTTCTTTCCCCTCGAGCATCTTGTCCTTCGCCCTCTTTAGCCTCTTCTTTTCGTACAGGAGGGCTTTTTTCTCTATATCGATTTTTTCTTTCCCCTTGAGGATCAAGTCCCTGACCCTCTTCTTATGGTCCTGGAGTGCCGCCCTTTCCATTTCAAGTACCCTGTACCTATCCTCGGCATCACGTACCTTTTCGGCATATTCCAGTTTGATTCTCTCCAACCCCTCCATGATCTTTTCCCTTGCCCTCGCAAGTCTCTTTTTATCTTGTTTTATTTCCTTGAGGAGTGCATCATATTGGCGCACGGTTTGTGACATCTCCATGTGGAGCTTCATTATTTCCTCCTTATTGCCCTTGAGCGTTTCCCTTGCCTCCAGGATCTTGGTCTTTGCCTTCTCGAGGTGCTTCCTCTTTTCCTCGAGGATAATGATGTGCCTCCTTATCTTCTCCACGGTCTCTATCTCTTTCTCTCTCTTGAGTTCGACATAGGATACAAGTGCTTCTTTCTGGGCCATCACTGCCTTTTCATCCTCTTCCACTTTTTCCTTTCCTAACAGAACGGCATCCAGGGCCTTACCGACCTTGAATCCCTTTTCTTCCACCCTCTCCTTCATGTCCTTGAGCCTCTTTTTTTCCTTTTCTGCGATCTCAAGGAATTCGATGGCGGCCTCCTGTTTTCGAATCAAATACCTCATCTTCTTCTTACCCGTCTCCAGCACTTCCCAATCATCGTCGATCTTCTTCTTTCCTGCGACAATAAGGCCATATACATTATGGAGGCTTTCCTTCTCGTTCTCCAGGCTAATCTCCTTTTCCTTCAGTTTCTGTTTCTCATCCTCCACATTCCTCATCGTTTCTTCCATATTCTTCAGGTATTCGAATTGATCGGTAAGGTTCGCTATGAGCTCCTCGAGCTCCTTCCCTTTATCCTCGAGCCTGGACCGGAATTCCCCCACCTCCGAAAGGTTCATGCCTATAAGCTCTTTTTCTTTCTCTATTCCCTTCATGAGCCCTCCAAGGGATTCTATGTCCAGGTTGATGTGGTCTTTCAGATCCTGCAGTTCCCAGGCCTTGTTCCGGATGTCGTCCTCTAATTTGATGAGCGCCATGTCCGCATCCACACGGGCCCTCCTCTTGATCTTTATGTGAGTTCTACCCGAGACATCCGCATACGGCACAAGCCTCTTGAAGAGGTTTGGACCTATCCCTTTCACGTTGAGAAGGTCCTCGACCTTGTAGAACTTTCCATATTTGTCGCGATAATCCATGATGTTCTTGATGAGGGTTTCCCCCATGTAGGGCCATATACCCATCTCTTCGGGTGTTGCGGTGTTGAGATTGAGTTTTCCTTCAAGGAATAATTCTCCCGAGGGTAGGGAAATATTCAGAAAATGTCTCAGGAGCCTTTCTTTGAGGCTGCCCTTATCTCCCCTGATCGGTAGGCCGAGATCCTCACAATACGCCTTGAGTTTCTCTATGTCAGACTCGAAGATGTATTCCCTGGGGAGGATCTTCTCCATTTCCCGTTCTATCTCAAGGAGCTTCTCCTTTTCAGATCTTAGGGTGGTCTTCTCCACCTTAAGGGCCTCTCGTTCCTTCTTCACTTCCCGATACTCCTTCTCTTTCTTCTTCTCCGTCTCCTGGATGTATTTATAGTGCTCTGCCAGGCTGGCCCTGAGTTCATTGAATTCCCTTTCCCTAACTTTAAGCCTGGATTGGAATGTCTCCACCTCTTTCAGCGTTATGGTGAGAGACTTTTCTTTATTCTCCAATCCCCTCATGTATTCTGCGAGATACTCGATATCGAGGTCCAGGTGGTCCTTGAGATCCTTCAGTTCCCAGGCCTTGTTCCGGATGTCATCCTCCAGTTTGATGAGCTCCATGTCCGCTTCCACCCGGGGTTCTCTCTTTATTCTGATGTGGGTTTTACCCGAGATGTCCACAAACTGTACCAGCTTTTGGAATATCTTCGGACCCACGCCCTTCACGTTGAGAATCTCTTCAATCTCGTAGAATTTCCCGTATTTATCGCGATAATCCATGATGTTCTTGATGAGGGTCTCTCCCATGAAGGGCCACATCTCCATCTCTTCGGGGGCGGCGGTGTTGATGTTTACCTTCCCTTCAAGGAATAGTTCTCCCGAGGGGAGGGAGATATTCAAAACATGTCTCAGGAGCCTCTCCTTGAGGTTGCCTTCATCCCCCCTGATCGGGAGGCCGAACTCTTTGCAGTATTCTTGGAGTTGATCGATGTCGGATTCGATTATGTCCTTCCAGGTGAGGTTTTCGACCATTTCTATCAATCCTTATGATTTATGCGGGAATCGCTGGGGTTTTGATGCCAAAGCGCACAAATACAAGCAGACAATCAAATATTCATTAATAAAGCTTTTTGATAGACCGGGGGAAAATCATTTTCACAGTTCTTTTCCGCAGCGGTCGCAGAATCTGGCATCTGTTCTAAGGATGTTTCCACATTTGGGGCAGGCGGAATGTATGGTCATTCCAGGGACCTTGCCAGCACGGGTTTCTTGGTTGGTTGGGAATACCGGAGTCAGTATACAATAAGAGCGAAATCCTTCCTTTTTCACTCTGACAATGCTCATTTTTCGAAGTTTTCTGATGTTGTAATTGATGCGCTGCTGGCTCATTCCCAATTTTTTCGATAGGTCTGTCTGGGAAATGCCTGGATTGGCCTTTATCTCCTCGACCAGTTTATTCTGCAATTCGCTCAGGTTTTCCTGGAAAAATATGCCCTTTTCTCCAGATTTTCTCGGATAATAACGCCGATATATCCCTTCCCTCCTGGATATTACAAACCGTTCACGTTCAAGCACTCCAAGATGGTAGGCGAGAGTACCATTGCCGATTTCCAGGGCCTTCGAGATAGCAGTATAATTTACCCCTGGCCTCCCTTTGATAAATCCGAGGATCTCTTTTCTGGTTGTCTGGTTCTCGATCTTTTTTCGATCCAGTTTTGTGTAGAGCGGGATAAGAAGGGAGAAAAACCGGAATTTCCAGGGCTCATAGATGCCTACGGCGGCGAAAGCAGGCGACCACCCCTGCCCCGCCGATGGCTGCTGCCGTCATGGCGGGTGGGAGGAATGGGATCACGTCGGAGTCATCAGAATCGAATCGGCCCTCCACTGTTACGGAATCATAAATCCCCTCATCTGTCGTTGAGCGTGCGGTGATCACCACTTTGAAGTCCTCTCCTTCCGTGGCGATGGTGGGGTCCTTTGTCAGGGTAAGTGAAATGGTTTCTTTTTCACCCGGGTCAAGTGAGATCTGAAGGAAATCGAGGGCGGCATTCCAGCCCTGATAGCTTCCGGAAACGGTAAGATTATAGGTGTCTCCTATGCTCCCGGTATTCTTTACAGTTAATGAGAGCACCGTCAGGTTCTTCCCATAGAGATCGATAGTGCGTTTTGAAGCAGTGATCTCCACGTCATAATCCTTCTTTAACCCATTACCGGATACGGTTACCACCCATGTGTAAAATTTGTCATTGCCGGAATCGGAGTCGTCCTCATGGTCCACGCGAGCGCTCACGCTATAGTTCTTTACCTCATTCGGGATATCCCATTTGAACTCTATGTCGATCTCGTCGTCCACCTCGATTATATCTTGGATGACCGGATTCTGGCTGTTGGTCGTCTTGTCCTTGAGCTTTTCTCCTCCAATCTTAATCCAGAGCGTGGCCGTATTTGCTTCCGCATCGGCAGAACCCACATTGGCTATTGTCACGGTAACCGTGGTTGTTTCCCCTGCCCTATTGTCGTCGTAGTCGATATAAGTTACTGTCAGGTCCGGCCTCAGGTCGATGGCCTCCTGATATTCGTCCGCTATGGAGACATCGTTGTCGTTCTCCCTTGTTTCAAGGACAGCACCATCAGGGTGGAATTTTCCATCGGGCCCCACTGTCTTGTAGGGACCAGCCTTGATGGGCTTGTCCGCAAAGACATAGATGTCATTCTCGCCAGCGGGGATGTTGTCCCATATCACCAAGACATCCGTGTACTGCCCTGTCGGGATGTTGTCCACCCTCTCCCTGGTGAGGAAATCACCTGCTACCTCTACCAGGGAATCGGCCTTGCCATTGTAGAACCACACATAGAACTCGTCTGTTTCGGCAGATCCGTCATTGTAGACCCTCAGGTTGATGTCTATGCTGTCTCCTTCCTCGATATCGCTGAGACCACCTTCGATGTAGAAGTAACGAGGATCATCGGTCACCCTGATATTCGGCTTGATGACCGTGAGGTTGAAGCCCAGGTAATCGACCTGGGTATTGTCGTTGTCCGAGGTTGCGGATATGGTGATGTCCGGATAAAATCCTTCGTCCTCGTCGATGTCCACCATCACATAGAGTGTAATATCGATCCTGTCGCCCTTGCCCAGATAGGTATCTGCCGTAAGGTCCCCTGGCACAACGAGTTTATCCACCCTTTGATAGTCCTTGTCCTCGAACTCCATGGTCCAG
>DAOVMN010000307.1 GCA_030630685.1 Thermoplasmata archaeon
CAATCCAGACCGTCCAAGGCAGTTAGAATTCCATTCTCATCACAAAGTCCCGGTTGTTAATGAGATTCTCAATTACCCATAAAATGGGAATACGCCCCACAACAAATTAATACCCCGTCATCCAACTCTCAGGCATGAAGCTCCTTGTGCTCAGCGACATCCACGGCTCCGATACCGGCCTGATGACCACTATCGAACTCGGCCAAAGACACAATCCCGATCTTGTGGTGGTATGCGGTGACATCACCAACTTCGGCCCGCCTACCTGGGCTGAGGACTATCTCAACCGCATCCCCTTTCCCACCCTCGCCATCCCGGGTAACTGCGATCCCGTCGGCCTGGAGGAAATATTCGAGAAAACCCGGGCCATCGATCTTCACAGGAAAAAGAGAGCCATCTCCGGATTGACCTTCGTGGGCATGGGCGGATCGGATCACACGCCCTACAACACACCCTTCGAGTTCGGGGACCATACCTTCAAAAAATGGCTCGACCCGATAATGGAAAAGAATGCCGTAATAGTCTCCCATGCCCCGCCTTACGGTGCCGTGGATCGGAACTTCGCAGGCAGGCACAGGGGAAGCAGGAGCCTGCGAAAGTTAGTGGACAGGTGGAAGCCGATACTCGTGCTTTGCGGGCACATCCATGAGGCCAGGGGCATCGAGATGATAGGAGAAACCGTGTGCGTGAATCCCGGCCCGGCCAAGGAGGGCAATGCTGCCCTTGTGGAACTGATGACCCCGGAGGAGGGGGGCAGCACAGGGGCGGAGATGTGGGATGAGGTGAGACGGTCGGTGGACGCACGATTGCTGAAGGTGTGAAAACACCAGAAAACTTATTTAAACAAGGTTGGAGAGAACACGCACAACGATTAGCTGGCCGGGGTAGTGTAGTCTGGCAACATACAGGACTGTGGATCCTTTGTCCCGGGTTCAAATCCCGGCTCCGGCCCTCCCGGAATAAAGGCAGGGGGATGAATAATATGGATGTGCTCGTTTTTCAACTCCTAACCGCCCTTCTACTGGGCGTGATTATCGGGATCATCCTGATCCTTCTCCTCACAAAGAAGGAAAAGGTGAAAGCCGAAGGAAGAGAATCCGTAGGTGGCCAGGACATTATTTCGCTATTGGACGAGGTAAGGAAGCTGCCGGTCAGGGTGCTGCACACACTCCAGGGCTCGATCTCTCCCAGGAAGGGGAAGGTTGGCGAGCTCATCTTCTACACCAGGCTGCTTTCCGAGTACGACCGCCTGATTCCCCTTGGTCAGCCCATCGATTTCATAGGGATAAAGAACAGGCGGACCATCGATCTCATCGAGGTGAAGACCGGCGGCTCCGGCCTGACAAAGGAGGAGGCGGAAATAAAACGTCTGGTGGAGGAAGGCAGGGTCCGGTTCGTGCTTCAGAGGATTGACCAGGAGGTCTACCACCAGAGGAAACTGGACGATATCTAAGGATAGTAGGATGACATCTAAAATCGGCTGTCCCCGGAATGGGTGTAAACAAAGAGAAGCTGCCCTGTATTCGCATCCACACCTGCGGCAAACTCATAATCTTTTTTTACAAGGACATATCCATAATCCACCCTTGGAGCAGAGGCGAACATCGATACCAGATCCACAGAGGGCTGGTAGAGCCGGGTACGCACCCTCAGGTTGCACTCATCAAACCGTATTCCCTCGCCAATGAAGGTGTTGTCCTTTACCTCATCATCGTGCTTCAGCACCTGCTCGGCCCCTGCCCAGGTGAGAACCGTATCCGGTGCCGGGGAGGGTACCTCAAGCCATGCTCCCGCCTCGCTGAGCGGCATCTCTCCTTTGTCATCGACCTCGCTTTCTGTTACCAAAACCACATATCCATCAGTAGCATCAGGATAGGAATAGGTGAAATTCCAGTGTGGGCCATCGGTTTCATTGTAGATTCCCTGAACAAGGTAGGCATCCTCATGCGAATTAAGGTAATCTTGAAGTCCTGAGGATTCATCGACCGCTCGTTCGTGGGCAATCTCGATCTCAAGCCCGATCGAGGTGTTTTCCCTCGAACCCGTAGGAGGATACAGCTCCATGGTCTCTTTCTCGAGATAGGGAGAAGTACCATTGATCGTGTCCGAGGGGATGTCCAATGCCACTTTGCCTCGGTTGAAGCGGTTCATGGTCATGGTGTATTTGAGGGTGATCCTCCCTTGTTTAGTGGTGGTGAGCTTGAGCTCTGTCTTGACTGGGAAGGGATGTTTATTCGAGAGGGAGAGCTTCAGGGATTGGTAGGCCAGATGCTCGGGGAGTGGTTCGATGACCTTGAATTCCATTACCACACAATCCGTGTCATAGACCTTCTCATTCCCGATCACCTCCCAGTGGTACTTTACTTCTCCTTCGGTAAATTCTCCATTCATGCCCTTCTTCAGGTCCTTCTGATGAATGATTGTATCGATTCTCCCCTGGAGGTTCCCAGAGACCGATGAATAGGTGCGGAGATCGTCCTCTGAATTAATGCTCTTGGTATACAGGCCCATGCTATCCGAGGCATCGATGTTCGTGGTGGCCTCGATGTCTGAGAGAAGAATGGTTTCTCCGTTCCTGTAGGCATCGTTCGAGAGATGGATGGTGCCATCGATATCCACCTTTTGATAGGATTCTGTCTGCACCCAACCCGCGATCTTCCAGGTATTGAATGTGTTGGTCTTGAGTGCCGGGTAATCATGATAGAACCCGTCCGTGACTGTTTCGATGCCCACAACCTTCACATTCATTGAACTGCCTTTCAGATCGATGGAGCCGGAGGTTATCTCATCGGCAATGGGGTCGTTCCCGGCATCCCGGATATCCAGGTTTCCCGTGACCGTGTACCTGGCCTCGTCCCCTTTTCTCAGTTCAGGCACATTGACAACGACATCGGAATCATCCGAACCGAGGAGATAGATCCCGGTTGCACTTAGAATTATGAGGATAATGACACCTATTACGCCGAGCTTGAGTTGACCCGGTGATAGTTTCGGAGTAGTGGGTGGCCTTACCTTCGTGGTCTCCCCAGGCATCCCTTCTTCCTTTGCCTCCGGTTCTGGTTCGATCTTTTCTTCCGCCGGGGCTACGTCCTCCCATTCGATCTCCTCTTCCGGCTGTTCCTTTTCCTCGTCGGATAAAGGGGGTGCCTCGGATTCCAGATATTCATCTGATTCCACGAGGATGGCCTCTTGAATATCATTACCCATGGCTCCCACACGATGGGGTTTTATTATATTTATTTCGGTAGGGTCTTAAGGCAATATCCAACCAATGATTAGATGTATTACCAGATTAGCCTTCGTTTTATACCAACCCTCGCCGTTGGGACTATGTCGCAACATAGTGAATAAGAATTTAGATATTGTCAACCACATAAAAATGTAAACTCTCAATCTGGAAAGGACAATTTCCTTTCCAGTGGGATACCGATCCTGACCACAAAATAGTTTCATACCCCAATC
>DAOVMN010000426.1 GCA_030630685.1 Thermoplasmata archaeon
ATTACATGGTCAAGATGGTATCAGTGTTTCCATAGGTGGAACTCCTCAACTAACGATACATAATAATTCTATTAGTAATATATCGGATAATGCCCTATACTTGTGGGGTATGAGAAAGGGATTTCTTGTTGAGAATAATACTGCTGTTGATTCCTCTATTGGAGTGTATTTCTATCTAAAGGAGGAGAATGATTTTAGAACCTTTTCGAATAATACATTTGAAAATTGTCCTACAGTTTTCAAATCCTTCTCTAAAGGAGGGACTCGAATCGATCGTTTCTTTATTCTCAACAATATGCTTATCAACTGTACAGGTATTCATGCTGAGGTCAACAAACTGAAGTTCATAGCAATAGACACTCCAATTGACCCAGATAAGGTCAATATCAATGATGAATACTCTTTCGCAATTCTCAACTGGACGAAAACAATCAGATTGATCAGTAAAGATGGATATTTCGTTGATGATGCAGAGGTAAAGATAAAACATCAGCACAACCTGTCATTTTCTGGAAAAACCGATGAAAACGGCGAGATCACCTTTGAACTCCCCCAATTCAAGAAGAACGAAACAGAGTTTTTCGATTACTCAAATTCCACAATGAACATCCAAATTGCGTACATCAATGAATCAATCGATATTACTGTTTTAAACGCCACTGATATAGAGATAATTCTAGATATTGATTATTCAAATACTTCTGATTACAGTTTCCACGTGAGAACTAACAACGATACTAACCCAATCCTCCCATCTCAATCCGCCACCTTCTCCTTCAACATCACCAACTGCGGCTGGGCAAACGACACCTACTTTATCGAGTGCTTATCGAGTATTGCATACTCAACCGCCACTCAGAACTTCGTTCCTCATGGCTTCGCACTCAACCAGCACTCGGAACTTCGTTCCTCATGCTTCATCGAAACCGCCTTCCCAGACAACTGGTTCGCCTACCCCCTTGAAAACCACATCTCCATCCCCTCCAACGAAACCCATACAATAAATATCTCGGTAAAAGCCCCTGCTAATGCCCTGACCGGCTTCGAGGCCCTGATCACCGCTGTTGTTTATTCAACAGGAAACACCTCGCTCAACAAAACAATCACCTTTACCGCAACTGTACAGCAGATTTACAATTTTGAATCCTTGATAGAATATCCTGAACAATTCATGCCAAACACCAAAAATGCGGTAAGTATCTATGTCGAAAACCTCGGTAATGGCGAGGATAACTTTACCATCACCGTGGAATCTCTCCCTGACGGATGGGAGAGCAGCAAAAATGATGCGGTACTGATCATCCCAGCTTTTTCTGATAACAGCATCGAATTTCAGATTACGCCCTCTGCAGAAGCACGGGCAGGAAATTATCTCATCAATTTTTCAGTGGAATCTGAAGGCGGAGCACGGGAGAACCACACTTTGGAAATTGAACTTTTCTCAAATTACTCCATTTCATACACCGGTGAAACTGAGAAAGAGGCGATATCTGGCGAGGTTGTGGAATACGAGCTCACGATTTTCAACCAGGGAAATTCAGATGACTTTATTTTTGTCTCAGGGGAAAACGTAGAGTTGGACAAACAATCAATGTTAATTTTATGGAACGAGAGCGGCACCCTCGTTGCCCGGGTGGAAGTCCCTGAAATCGCCTACCCGGATGATGTGGTCCACTCGAATGTAACACTGTTTTATGGACAGGGAGAAAAACTTGTAATCCAGCTTTACACCTCAGTTCTTGAAAAACACAAAATTTCAATTGACGCCCCTGTATCAGTGGGAATAGACCCGGGCACCACAGGAGCAGTGGGAATAATCCTTCACAACAACGGCAACATTCCTGAAAATCTCTCGCTGAATTTTACGCCTGTTCCTGGGATTGGCATCGAGCTTTCCAGATCAGAAAATATTACAATCCCGGCATTTGGCTCCGCCGCAGTCTGGATGAATATCACCGTGCCATACCAAAAAGAGTATGCCGGGAAGGAATTTGAGATAAAACTTCAGGCCGGGAATATTACCTCTGTGAACATCACTGTAACAACTTCCTCAGAATACCATGAAATCCATCTTGAGAACGGACACTTTGTGAGATTTGAGGGAGGAATAAACTATTATTCCGTTAGAATATGGAACAATGGCACCTCGGAGGAAACGGTTGTTCTGAATGCCACCGCCCCGGACGGGTGGGATGCCTCGCTCTCCCCCGGGGTTGCGGTCGTTCCTCCGGGTTCCTTCACCGACATCTCCATTGAGGTCAGGGCCCCGGAGGCGGTTCCGGCGGACTCCAGCCCGGAAATTATTGTGAGGGCGGATTACCTGAACTGCGAGAGAAATGGTATAAAGGAAACCATTACAATCGAGAACTCCCCACCCACTGCTGGTTTTTCCGTGATTCCCGAGAAGGGACGTGTAGTTTTCAATGCCTCTGCCTCGTCAGACCCGGACGGGGTAATTGTTG
>DAOVMN010000037.1 GCA_030630685.1 Thermoplasmata archaeon
AACATAGATTCAAAGTCCCCACACATCTCTGAGATGTAAGATGGATATTCTGCGATTGGTAGTGACATCCAATTCCCCAATATATGGGTGGATCACAATCTTATCTATATATTGCGGTTTTCAAAACGCAAAAGTCCAGTTCGTAATTGCAAAACACATTTTCTCTAACTCTTTTCCCAACTCGTTTTTTGGAACAAAGTAATGAAGGGCATCTATAGGCTTAACATTATTTATTATTGAATTAATAAGTGCTTTATTTGATGTTTGTTTTGGCTTTATTCCAACAGCTTGTAATATCCGCAAGCATCTTTCTTTATTGAAAAATTGCTTATTTCCCAGTAACGTGAGATAAGCCTTTTTTGATAATTGAATGCCCCATCCTTTTTTTATTACATCGGCAATTTCTTCAGGAATGACAAAATATTTATCTTTGTCTTCACCAATAATTAGCAATAATAAATGTTCTGATTGTAGTGCCCGAGCTACTGCTTTTATTTCTTCTGCAGTATGGAAATTACTTTCATAGCCGTCTTCATAAGGTTTTGGAAAAATACCTAATTTAGATTGTAGCATCCAGTGTTCTTCAAGTGTGATATTCATTTTCTTTCTAAGGGTCTGTAAAATATTTTCTTCATCCTCCGTGATATCATTATCTTTTTTCCATGCACCTTCTAATATCGTGTAATATATGTCAAATAAGTTAGCTTTTGGTACGTTTTTGTTGAACAAATCATTCTGACCATCTTTCAAAATACTTTGTTCAAATGCAATGACTTTTTCATAAAGATTCTTTGATTTGATTCTATAATTTCTTTCTTCTAAAATAATTTTTATAATTATGGGTTTCAATATTCGTTTTAATCTATCCTTTTCTAACAAGTTTAGGTTATTTTGTACACTTCTAAGGATTGTGTCTAATTTATCAAGTAGCTCAATTTCAATTTGATTTGTATCTTTTTCATTTCGATTATCAACAATAGCAGTAGCATATTTCCTGATAACACTTAATGATGATACTTTTTCCAAGCATTCTTTCAATTTCATATACGTCCTCTCAGGTGCTCTCAATAATAATTATTTTTATTAATTCCTATATCTCATATTTAACTATTTCCCTTGAGGTTGTCAAATCTTCAGTGGTAAATCGAGTTTCTCTCATCTCCCGCGTGTGAAAAAATCACAATAAAATACTCTGTTTTTTCACATCCAGATTGAACAATTCATAGACCTGTGATTTCTCGGCGATCTCTGCGCCTCCGCGGTGAAACCCTAATACCACTCACTTTTTGACAGTCTCTTTGAATTCACGGAACACAGTCCCAGCTTCTCCCGAGCGCAAACAGCAAACCTTTTAACCGAGTATTCATCTCCCATCTCTCAGGTGAAAACATGATCTCCCCAACAGACAATGAGAAAGAGGGCGAGTGGATAGGGCTCAACCCCACGGTCCAGGGCTACTGGATAGTAAAAGGGATCCTCATCATTACATTCATCATCTTGGTTTCTTTTGTTCCCTTCATCTTTGAGCTCTCTTTACCGACCTTCGTTGCGGTACTGGTCATCCTCCTGGCAATTTCCTATGGGCTGATAGTTCTCTGGTCCGTTCTCTTCTATCATAGATACATCTACAGCATCCGGGACGACGGGGTGTACATCAACCGCGGGATCTGGTTCAAGTCCAACAGGACCATCCCTTACGAGAGGGTGCAGCACATTGCTGTCACACGGGGTCCGCTGGAGATCATATTCGGAATCCATGACATCAACATCTTCACAGCAGGGACCAGCTCCATGGGCTCCTCTGCTGCGAGCAGGGGGATGTTCGGTGCGGAAGGCTTCATCCCAGGTCTTAAGGACCCCGAACCCCTGCGAGGGGATATCTGGGAGCGGGTGAAGTTCAGCAAGTCGGGGAGCGGTCTCGGGGATGAGGTCAGCCCACCAACAACCTACCGACCTCCTGTGTCTGGAACCGATACTGCAATCCTTGAGGAGCTGAGGATGATTCGCGGGCTGTTGGAGAGGGTTGTAGAAAAAGGGGAAACGGAGTGAAAAAGAGCAGCATATCGGGGGCGAAGCCGCGAAGTGGCGTAGCCGCATACCTGTGTTATCTGCTGTTGTGGTTCTTCCTTTAAATTATATTCAATCTTCAAAAAGAACTTCATCATTATTAAAAGCAAATATTGCCCTTTTGCATATAGACCTCATAAGAGCCATACCCATCAGGTATTCTTCTTCCATCTCCAAAATCTCTACTTCACTCAAACTTAAAGTATTCACCATAACATCACTAACATAGACACTTACCGGATAAACTACTCCTCCAGCAAGGGTTACTGTATCTTCACCAAGATAGTCTCTATCAATACCTTGGATAACTTCTTTATCTAACACGATAGACCCTGAGAAGCCAGTATCTGCTATAAGTTCTAATGGTCGAACGTTGTTAGGAGTCGAAGACACGAGATGTAGATTTCTATTATGGACGTAGCCTTTTACTGTCGGAAAATAGTCTTGGTGGATGTATCCCTGCAGATTAATGCTCTTGAGGACATGAACCGAAGGATAACCAACTCTAACGAAAAAGAATACTGCCTTGGGCCGGTTCTTTGCCTCTCGCCCCTTTTTGGCAGCCTCTACCACAGTTTTCCCATAAAAAGTCTCGCCGGTCTGGGGATCCACAGCGGCAATGTAGCCCACCTTATCCGAACCCTTAAAATTAATCAATCTCTTTACAGCTTCTTCAGCTTTTGATGAAAGTTTTAGTTTTCCCATAATCTTACCCCTTCTTGATTATCCCCATATCTTAAATCATTAATAAATTTTTGCATAGTCTTAATTTTGCCCGCAATTTCCGATAACTTTGGTATATCTGCGGTACTTTGTATGTCATCCCAATATGGCGTTATATCTGCAATATTGCGCATATACCCGCCTTTGGCAGAACCTCTGCATGTAAATTCCCTTCTACTTTTGATTATAAAGATTTGCTTCACATCGGGGAAGAATAATATCGATCAACCTCACAGCCCGCTCTTTCTTAGTGCATTCCTTGCGAGTCTTAGGTAGATGTGCGGCTCCTTTATGACCTTTAGCCACAACCTTGGTTTGAAAAGCTGCACCAAGATCAATTTCCGGTAGAAGCTCTTCCCCCACTTCGCCAGGTCTTCGGGTGAGAAGTCCGGGGTCTTGATGAGCCCCTTGCCGTACAGGCGGGAGGCGGCAATAAGGTTCTTACTGGTTGGTTCCTCGACAAAGTATCCGTTCTCCTTGCAGATATCGTACAGCCGGGTGCCGAGGAGCGGGGAGGCAATCCCTACCGATGGGTAAACATCGTACTTCCAGTCAAGCCCGAGTGCGAACTTGAAGGTACGCATGATGTGCTCCCTTTTCTCTCCCGGCATCCCGATGACATAGAAGGCGGATAGATTGATGCCTTCTTCAAAGCATATCCTGGCGACCCTCTCCACATCATCGAGCCTGAGCTTTTTATCCACCACGTTGTCCAGCACCCATTGATCACCGGATTCCACACCGATCACAAGGAAGAGACATCCTGCTTTCTTGGCCTTTCGGATGAGGCATCTATCCAGGTTGTCCGCACGGATACCGTTGGGTGTGTCCCAGGTGATATCGATACCCCGCTCGATCATCCCATCGAGTATTGCCTCGAAACGTTTTATGTTCAGGGTGAGGTTGTCGTCCTCGAAGGAGACGTGCTGGATTCCGAATTTGCTCACCATGTATTCGAGATGGTTCAGTACATATTCCGCGGAGTGTGCCCTCCACCCCCTCCCCATGTGCAGATGGATGGAGCAGAAGACGCAGTTGAAGGGACAGGAGCGGCTGGTGATCATGGAGAGCACACGCTCCGACTTGATGTATGGCCGCTCATTGAAGCCTTTCTTGTATGCATCGAAGTACACATTCATGTTGAGAAGATCGTACGGCGGGAAAGGGATCTCGTCCAAGTTCTTGATGAATTCCTTTTTTGGGTTCAGGTGCTCGTTTCCCTCCTTGTCCTGATAGGCAATTCCAGGAATTGTAGAAAGGGGAGTTTTTCCGTCGAAGTGCCTCATGAGCTCTACAATGGTATTCTCTCCTTCCCCTATAATGGCCACGTCTGCGTGTTTTAGAAGCTCGAAGGGTGCCACCGATGCATGGGGCCCACCCATAATAACCGGAAGATCAGGGAATTCCTCTTTCACTCTTCTGGCCATCTCGATCGAATTATCCACCTGGCTCGTGAACTGGTTTGTGATCCCCACGAGGTCTGGCCTTTCCTTCCGAACCTCCTGCATGAGTCCTTCAAAGCTCGTCCCTACATGGATGGTTTCCTCGTTCTCCGAGATGTCCAGTCTATCCCCAAGGGTAAACGCATCTATGAGCTTTGGGTCGTATCCTTCTTTCTTTAGCATCCCCGCGATGTAGAGGAGTCCAAGGGGCATGCTCACCCTGAGATCCTTATGTGTAAAGCATTTCTTTGGATAGGTGTTGGGCGGATTGATCAAAAGGATATTCATGCGCTTAGGTTGGTCTCAATATTATTTAGTGTTTGCTTGATCACCGAGCTTTTGCCGGTTTTCCCAAAGGTTTATCTATTGTTAATAAAACCTCGAAAGTATGCCCGGGAAACACTTATCTCACAGAATTCTCAGCTCCTCTTACACCATAATATTAGAATGTATCAGCGTTGATCTATCACGTTTTTCTGGGAGCTAACTTATCATGGAATGAAAGTGGGGTGGTAACGTGCAGGAAAAAGGATATGAAGAAAAGATGAAAACAGTACAAAAAATAATTATTGGCGACTCCAGACGAATGGAGGAGGTTAAGGATGAATCCGTTTACTTAATCGTGACCTCTCCTCCGTACTGGCAACTCAAGGATTACGGTATGGAAGACCAAATAGGATTCAACGATAGCTATGAAGATTATATCAACAATCTGAACATTGTCTGGAAAGAATGTATCAGAACACTCCATCCCGGCTGTCGTATGACCATAAATATTGGAGATCAATTTGCACGTTCCGTTTATTACGGTCGATATAAGGTTATTCCTATCCGTACAGAAATTATTCGATTTGCCGAAACAATGGGGATGGACTTCATGGGGTCGATAATCTGGCAGAAAAAAACCACCATGAACACCACAGGGGGAGCAACAGTTATGGGATCGTTCCCATGCCCCAGAAACGGGATCGTGGAGATTGATTACGAATATATTCTCCTTTTTCGAAAACTTGGAAAAACTCCAAAAATACAAAGCGAATTGAAAAGGCTCTCTAGAATGTCAAAAGAGGAATGGAAAACCTTCTTTTCCGGACACTGGTATTTCAATGGAGTTAGGCAAAACAAGCATATTGCAATGTTTCCCGAAGAACTTCCTCGTAGATTGATCCGAATGTTTACCTTCCCGGGAGAAACCGTTTTAGACCCGTTCCTTGGTAGTGGGACAACAACTCTTGCTGCCAGAAGGCTTGGGAGGAACTCCATTGGTTATGAGATGAATAAAGATTACCTTTCAATAATCAAAGAAAAAGTGGGCATTTCCCAGAAGGGGCTCTTCGAGAAGACAGATTTCAAAATAATTTACCAGCAAGCAAGAGAGACAAATTGGAAAGACGAATTGAAAAAATTACCGTATATTTTTCATGACCCAATAAAGTTTGATAAGAAGATAGATCCCAGAAAGCTTGGATTTGGCTCTAAAATCACAGGGAACGAGAAAAATGGTGTTGAAGGAAGATTCCATAGGATAAAAAAGATCGAATCCCCGGAAATAGTTGTATTAGGGAATGGTGTCAAGGTGCGATTAATTGGGATAAGAGAAAATCTTGAGAAAAGGAAAAGAGCAATTGAATTCTTGAAACTGAAAACCAAGGGACAACAGATTTACATGAAATTCGATAGGGAAAAATTCGATTCCCAAGGGAATCTCAGAGCCTATCTGTATCTAAAAAATAAAACGTTTCTGAATGCACATTTAATAAAAAAAGGACTCGCAGAAATTGACGAGCAAGATAATTTCATGAAAAAGTCCATATTCTTTTCATATCGAAATAACAGGTGATATTGTGAGATCAATATATAAAATCACAAATGAAAAAATCAAGGAATACTTGAATATACCGCCAAATGAATTTCCCAAATACACAACACAACTCATGAATTTGGCAAATCAAAATGCACAAGGGACAAGACCAAAGGTTGTAGGTCAAATGAGTGAACTTATTCAGGCATTTCCTGGAAAGACCCTTGATGAGTGGGAAAAATGGTACTTGGAGAGATATCCGGATGCAACGGATGCTGCATCAGATAGAATTCAAGACATGCTGAATCAAATGAAGAAGGCAATGGGAGAGATCGACAGGGAATTGATTGAAAGGTGGGTAAAGGATTTGGTTATTGTAAAGACGTTTATTGGTCTGCGCTTTCAAGAAGCCATATTGGCGAAGGGAGCAGAGATTATGGGAATAAATTATTGCATTTCCTCTCCAGAAGAAGAATCACAGGGTATCGACGGCTACTACGGAGAAATCCCTGTTTCAATCAAACCAATGACCTATCGAGCAAAAAAAGCGCTCAGTGAAAAGATAGAGGCCGCAATAATATATTATGAAAAAGTCAAAGATGGAATTAGGGTAGATTATTCCGAAGTGCTGAATAGGTTACATTAAGACCTTTTGAAGTGCTTGAGGCTATTCCAAAGACCCGATGATTCATCTCTCAAAAAATGACTGTCCTGTCAATTACCTGATATTTGTTCCCCGTAATGCTAAAGTAAAAAAAGAACTCGAACAGATGGAAGATAAACCGCCAAAGGCCTGAAGGACCTCAAGAACCTCGGGTAGTAATCTCTTCTGTTTGTTTTCCAAACCCTTCTATGGGTGTAACGAGTTTAGCTCATCTAAAAGTTTTTCTCTATCGGAGATACTGAATTACCCGAAACATATTTATGCTATGTGTTACATCAGCAACACAGTGATGCATCATGCCTGTAAAAACCAAAACATTGAATGTCCGAATAACCGAAAGCCAATATTCTGAACTTGAGGAACTCGTGGGAAGGGGTGAATTTACCTCTAAAGGAGAATTTATTCGGGAACTGCTGCGAGAGAAATTTGATGAGTTCGCCTCCTACCTGCATGTGAAAGCAGAGAAGGACAGGGACAAGCATATCTCTCTTGAAGATTATGGCAAATCAAGAGGGTTAGAATGAGTTATTCCGTGCTTCTTCATCCGGACGTTGAAAAGTACCTCGACTCTCTATCCTCGAGCGAAAGAGAAAGATGCTACAAGGGTTTGAAAAGATTGGCTCGAGACCCCTGCAAAGCCCGCTCTGGATGCGACATCAAGAAAATGACTGATAGAGATCCATTTTACCGGCTTCGGGTTGGAGGACACAGATTTCTCTATGTTGTTCGGGGTAATGAGGTTCTTGTGGAAGAGGGGTTCAAACGTGGGAAGGGATACTAGAATATATGCCTCTGCTCTGTGAAACAGATTTCCCGAGAAAATACTTTTAGCAAGAACAATATCGTAATGCCGAGGTATTCCCATGCTCTCACGCCCAGAGGTTCAGGAAATCGTTTCAGGCTATGATAAAGATAGAATAAAGATAGGGATGATCGCTTCCCATTCCGCACTTGATGCATGCGACGGCGCGATCGAAGAGGGATTCCCCACCCTCGCAATCTGCCAGAGAGGAAGAGAAGAGGTTTACACCAAGTATTTCCGTTCCCGAAGAGATGCAGATGGTGCCGTGACTCGCGGGATAGTGGACGAGACCTGGGTGTTCGAGAAGTTCAAGGACATCATGGCTCAGGAGAACCAGGAACGCCTTAGAAATGAGAACGTGCTCTTCGTACCCAACCGCTCGTTCACCTCCTATGTGGATCTTGGGGAGATAGAGGACAATTTTCGCGTCCCCCTTCTTGGAAGCAGGAATATGCTTCGCTCCGAGGAAAGGGAAGAGAAGCACTCCTACTACTGGCTTCTGGAAAAGGCCGGCCTCCCGTTCCCTGAAAGGATCGAACATCCCGAGGACATAGACGAGTTGGTGGTTGTGAAGCTGCACCACGCGCAGAAGAAGCTTGAGCGCGGGTTCTTCACTGCCTCATCTTTCAAGGAATACCAGGAGAAATCACAGAGGCTATTGAGCCAGGGCGTCATTGACCAGGAGAGTTTGGACCAGGCCCGGATGGAACGATACATCATCGGACCTGTCTTCAACCTGGACTTCTTTTACTCCCCGATCGAGGAAGAGATGTCGAAACTGGAGTTGATCGGTATCGACTGGAGGTTCGAGTCCTCACTCGATGGGCATGTTCGCCTACCCGCACCCCAGCAGATGACCCTTAGCGAGAAGCAGTTCCTTCCGGAGTACACCGTGGTGGGGCACAACTCATGCACACTTAGGGAATCCCTTTTAGAGAGGGCGTTCAGACTTGGGGAGAGATACGTGGAGGCTTCCCAGGAATACAACCACCCAGGGATAATCGGGCCGTTCTGCCTTCAGACCTGCGTGGACAAGGACATGAACTTCTACATCTATGACGTGGCCCCAAGGATCGGAGGGGGTACCAACGTCCACATGAGCGTTGGCCATGCCTACGGGAATGCGCTCTGGAGGACCCCCATGTCCACGGGAAGAAGGCTCGCTCTTGAGGTCAAGCGGGCCATCGAGACGGATAGACTCGAGATTATTGTTACGTGAGGGGCCGGATCTTCAATCTGGAAAGAATTTAATAGCATGACAAAATGCCGATACTCTCTTTATTTTGAGGTGTCATTTATGCCTTTGGAGAAACTCACGAAGATACGTGTAACCGAGATCATGGATATCCACTACCAGAAAGTACATCCAGATACCACTCTTTCAGAAGCCATTGGAATCATGCTCAAATACAAGCAGTTCGAACTTCCGGTCGTAGCAAAGAATGGTGTACTCAGGGGATTACTGAGCTACAGTTCTCTTGCCCGGACAGGCAGGGTGACGATGAACGAAAAGGTGGAGACCCATCAGATGAGTGTCCCAAGGCTGAGGGTCGGGGACAGCGTAGAGCGAGCAGCGGAACTTCTTATTTCCTCGGATCACAGGCTCCTCCCGGTTACCAAGAACAGGAAGGTTCAGGGGGTGGTGAGGAGATGGAAGATCATCGAATTATCCTCGGACCTCGAAACCTGGAAAGGGATGAAGGTAACAGAGCTTATGCACCAGCCCGTGGAAGTTGTCAGGGTTCACGACCGCCTTACCACAGCACGGAACAAGCTGAGACGTCTTGACATCCGAACCATTCCAGTTGTGGACAAGAATGGAGAGCTTGCCGGTATCATCGGCATCCAGGATATTGTCTCCTATCTCCGCCCGAAGCGAAGGGCCCAGTTAGGGAACTTTTCCGGTGAGAAGATACATTTCGATCCCGAGGTAAAGGACGTAATGATTGGAGAACCACATCATGTTTCAGAGAATGCCACAGTGAGCACGGTCATTACCATTATGCTGGATAAGAGTATCTCCAGCGTGGTCGTTGTGAAGGAAAGGAGGCCCGTGGGTGTGGTGACCAGGTTCGACATCCTCGAGCATATAGTCTCCGCAGGAAGAAAGCAGGAAGGGGTTTTCGTGAACATCAGCGGCTTAGAGGAAGAAGATCCGGACGTGCTGGAGACCCTTTTCGAGATACTCGACAGTGCAATGAACAGGATAAACAAGATTTTCCCGCCAAAGGTGCTGAACATCCATGTCCATACCTACAACGACGAGGGAAACGAGGCAAAATACTCGGTCCACATGCGCCTTACAACCGACAAATACCTTTTCCTCACCAAGACCGTGGACTGGGACATCTTCCGTGCCTTCGCAGAGGCTGCGGACCAGATATATACCCAGGTGATCAAGAAAAAGGAACTGGTAAAGAACCACAAAGTGAAGTGATAATTTATTATGAAGTGGCCTTGTGAACACGGACCGGTCTGTGTGCCCCGCAGGCCGAGCATTTCAGAATAAGGGTTCTCCCGTCCCTGGCAAGTGAAGTATCGGGTCTTTTGCACTCGGAACAGATGACATAGATGTTGGCGTACTCCTCCACCCTATTTCTGATCCTGGATTCCATGATGCGGCCCTTGAATATAACCCTCCTTCCTTCCATGTTCCCGCCGGTGCCCAGCTCCTTAAGCAGGTAACCGAGGAGATGTTCCGGTTTCCGGCTCAGGGTGTCGCAGATCTCCTGGAAGTTCCGGATAATGGTGAGTTTACCCTCGTAGATAACGTCTGGTTCAGGGATCTGGAATCTCTGATGCTCGGAAATATTATCCGGCAGGTTGTCCCTCGCCCTTTTCAGGAGTGATTCGTAATCCTGCATTTCTATCACTGGTCGGGGTTGCGGTTCTTATCTAAAAATTTATTGTCCTATAATTTCAGGTGCGGAGCCCGAAGAAACTTCATCCAGAACTTCAACCTCTCAGGAACACGATCACAAAGGGTGCATTCCAGATTTATTGGTATTTTCAAGCAGAGCAATCTCGTATTGTCCTTTGCTGCTTGAATTCTGCACGCGGATGACACGGATTTGGCGGATTTCCGCGGATTTTTCATTGATCCGTGTTTATCCGTGTGATCCGCCTTAACGAGGGCTCCGCCCTCATTCGGCGCTCTGTGCTTTGCACCTCACGCCTTGCCAGGCTTTCAGCCTAACCGGAGCGACAACAAGTTGTCACTCGTCATCCGCGTTCTACAATCCAGACCGTCAAGGTGTAAGAACTT
>DAOVMN010000464.1 GCA_030630685.1 Thermoplasmata archaeon
ACGATGATGGCGGGGGCTTCATCCCCGGGTTCGAGGCGGTGACCATGGTTGGTGCGGTTGGAGTTGTTCTCACTCTTACTTTCAAAAAACGGAAAAAGGAGGATTGAAAGATGTCAAAGACAAACTTTCAGAGATTGATGGGACTCCTGCTCCTCGGGGCGGGAATCGTACTGATTGCCCTTGCGGCAAGGAACGCCAGCGCAGCCACCCTCACGGTGGACGATGACGGCGGCGCGGAGTACACAAAGATACAGGATGCCATCGACAATGCGACCGAGGGGGACATTGTCAGGGTGAATAATGGCACATATTACGAACAGATAATCATCAGCAAAGCAATAACCCTGACAGGCAACAGCAGCGAAAATACCACGATTTGCGGGGACGGAAATGGCGATGTTGTAAAGATCACCGCCAGTGATGTAGATATTAGCGGATTCAATGTGACAAATGGAAGAAATGGAATTCTCACGACAAGGAGCCGTACCAATATTCACAACAACAAAATCTATGGGATAAAAGGAGGGAGAGGGGGTCATGGTGAAAGTGGTTACGATGGCGGGATCGGAGCGGGGATCTGCATCTCCACCCCATCACACACTAATTCCATATACTCCAATCTCATTTTAAACATTAACGGGGGAGACGGTTCCTCAAGTTTCGGCAGATTCCGGGGAGAGGGAAAGCAAGGCGAGCAGGAACCCACCACCAGACAGACAATCCCCGAGGCGGGCAGTGGGGGCATCGGTGCTGGCATCTACCTCGAAAATTCAAAGAACAATGATATAGATTCTAATATAATTTCATACATTTCCGGTGGTGGAAAAGGCCAATATCCCGTGCCAATTGATGGAGGAGAGAAAAGAGTGGATGGGGTCGGCGTTGGCATATATATGCTCACATCGGAAGATACCACCCTCTCTTCTAACGACCTCCAGCGCAATGAATACGGCATCTGCATAAATGAGTGTCCTCTCCCTGCCATCACAGGGAACATTATCGATAACAACCTCAAAGGGGATGTTCTTGATATCGATTATTTCATACATGATGTCGTATCAATCTACATGGGCGGCAATGAGGTGGCATTTAGCTGGACAACACTTGAAAAGTCCTCTTCAGGAGTGAAAGCGAATTCAGAGATAGTCGCAGAAAAAACAAATGTGACCCTGGATCACTCTTTGACGGGAAAACTCCAGGAAGGAGATAATATCGTTCAAATCATCTCGGAAAGAGAGGATGGAATCAGTTTTGTTACAGCCGAGGAACTCCTTGAGATTACGAAAGTATTTGGCATGGGGAAATCCGCCGTTGCTGTTCCCAAGAACAAGATAGCTGTAATTGACATCACGGCCCCGGATCGTGTCAGCCCGGCGAAAGCAGGAACGATTATAGAACTCTCGTTCACTTCAAATAAAGCTGTTGATATTTTATTTTGTGATGAAAATGATTACGAACAGTTAGAAAGGGCGTATGATAAAGGGAAAGGAACAATACAGTTCTATTCCGATGGCTCATTTTTTGATACCAGGGAGGAACACTTCATTTTCACTTTCCCTAAGGATGATATCTATTACATCGTCATCGACAATACCGATGCCCCGGGGAGTGGTACTGGTGCCAAGGATGATGTTACGATTAGCTGGTCTATCTATGAGGTCAAATCGCCCGAAAATGTGAAGGAGACCTCATCAGCCAAATCGAGCGGAAACGTAGATGCGGATGATGAGAATCTCGAGATCGCGGGCATGAACGGCTATCTGGTTATCGTGGGCAGCAGCGCCGGGATCATCCTGACGGCAGTGGTGGGATTGATGGTCAAGCGTAGGCGGGAAGATGCGGGCAAAGAATGGGCGAGCACAAGGAAAGGCAAAGGCCCGAAGGCAGGAAGATTCGCCGCGTCGAGAGAACCAGGGGGAAAACGGAAA
>DAOVMN010000255.1 GCA_030630685.1 Thermoplasmata archaeon
CTATATAGACCGGCACCCTCTGTAAGAAGATCGGGCCCAGGATCATGGGGATCTCGTCCCTGGGATAAAGAATGGCGAAGGCCCCCATTATCCCGAATATCGCACCCGACGCACCCACACCGACAATATGTGCCTCTGCACTCCCGCTGCCGTACATTATGAGCGTAGCCGAACCGTGGAATACGTTGGCAAGGATGCCTGTCGAGAAATAGATGATGGCGAACCTCCTGCTTCCTATCCTGTCCTCAAAGGGCATCCCAAGGAGTGTAAGGAAGAGCATGTTCCCCAGGATGTGAAGGAATCCCCCGTGGATAAAGAGATTGGAGAGGATCGTCCATGGATTGGAGCCATTTGTCAGATATTCCGCACGAAAGCCGAGGTCATCGAAAAACTCGGCCCCTCCGCTGATGTTAGAATACATCCATTGGATAAAAAAGACCGCAATGTTCGTGAGCACCAGCACACCTGTTACCGGGTAGTTTCCCTTCCACATCATCGACATCCCAAGCACGATAAGGATCAGGATGATGATGGATACGGGATGCATCTTTCCCCCTCAGGTCTTTCTCAGTTCACCCATGCTTGTCACACGCTCGGCAAAGGCATTATGCTTGTGAATGGATTCCTCGCTCTCGCTCCTTACAGTTACGATTGTATCATCCGGGAGCCCGGGATATCCTCTCAACACCTCACTCAGGATGTCCCTCACAACATCCTCCACAAATTTAGGATTCTTGTGTGCCCTCATCACCACCAAGCCCTCATCCTCCCTTTTCAGGACCTCGTGAGAGGGGCTGCTCAGTGATCCTTCTACAATATCGATCAGATCGTCCGCCTCGATATCGCACTCTCCTTCGAACTCGATAATGAGGGATGAGATGTTCCTTTGGTTATGGGAGATTGTCGGGAAATTGGAGAAGTCCTTACCGGCATGTTCATTGGAAAGAAGGATCCGTGTGGTCTCCATCGCACATGGGCAGGCTGTCATACCCGTCACCTCCACCCCGATAGTGCGGGTTGTTGCATCGTCTCTTCTCGCCACCGCACCTGCAATGAGCTTGAATATCTCCAGGCTCTTATTACCGCTCGGGGAGGCTCGTTCCAGGAAATAATCCGCGGTCATATCGATCTCAGCCACGGTGGCGTATTCATGTCTCTCAAGGAGCATCTTCGAGATATCGGCACAGAGGTGTTCCAGGCCTGTATAGGGATTCCTGATGCTTGAATCCACTATCTCACATAGTATCTCTGCGTTCCTCGACATGTGGGAACCTTTCAGGTGGGAGGGGAGGTCTACAAAAAGATCGATCTCGGGATAGAGCACCACCTCGCGCCCTGGACGTCGAATGGTCACGGGCTTGCGAAGCCCCTTGATTCCCACTCTTGTGAGTTTGAAACTCTTAACCGCTGTGGACTGCACATCCGGGAATATCATTACTACACCCGCCTGTTGGTTTATACTGGAATAAATAATAAGGGAAAGGGAATTATTTTAAGCGTTTCCCTCTTGCAGGCTGGGATGGTCTTGCCTTCTCCGCTCCCTTGCCCTTGTTCCTCAGGCCCCTGCCTTTTTTACCTGCCGAGGTGAGGCCGCGGTAGACCCTTCTTTTGTGCTGTGCGGCCGTGATCCACTTGGTCTTCGGGTCCTTCTCGATAACCGGATGGAAAGGATCGACCAGGATGACCTCGTAATACTTGTGTCTCCCGTCCTGTCCAATCCAGTAGGAGTTGAGCACCTCGAGGTTCGGATAATGTCTATTCACCCGTTCCTCGGCAATGCGCTGGATGGACTTGCCCATGGTGATCTTGCTGATGCCCTTTCTTTTGGCTCTCCTCCCTCCCCTGATGGCGTGCTTCCTCATCCCGCCTCTGCGGACCCGGGTGCGGACCACGATATAGCCCTGCTTGGCCTTGTAGCCCAGGCTTCTTGCCCTGTCGAGCCTTGTGGGGTGCTCCAACCGAACAACGGCGGGCTCCTTCCTCCACTGGATCTTCCTCTGCCAGTTGAGCTCCTTCAGGTAGCCCTTACCAGGGACCTTCCAGGCCTCCTCGATGTAATCGTACATGTTCTTTACCATGGTAATCGCCTCTTAGTGTCTCTTGTTTACGGATTCACCTCACGGGATAACCGGTCACAGGCACATTTCCTACGGGTTGTTCACCCGTCGCTGGCGTGGGAGTTTGGTTTCGGTAATTAAAAATTGTGTGAGATTCCATTTTAGTCCAAATATTCAGCTTCCAGCGGTGTACCTTTTTCAGTCTCAGATGGAGTTGATTCTTCATTGTATTCTCTCTCATTGTCAGGAGGTTCGGGAGGAGGGGCGGGGGGTGGGAAATAGGGTTGTGATGGTCCGGGAGGTGGAAAGTATTGATAGGACAGTGGTGGACGTGTGGCCGGCGGCGGCTGGTGTGGGAATTGTTGGTAATTTTGAGGTGGGCGATATTGGATTCGAGGAGGATTTTGAAACTGATTATCCGCGGGAAACATTGCTTTTCTGGCAAAATCTTTCTTCAATGAAATTGCGGTAAGAAGAGAGAATAGTAAAAACATTATATTCCCCATGAAAAGGATGTAACCCCCACCCACCCCGGAGTCTCCTTCACCTACCATATCACCCGAAAATCTCGCTTCCGAATAGAACCAATTCCCAGATCCCTCATACTCAATATCAAGCTCGTCTTCCTCATCGTCTTCCTCATCACCCTCATAAGGTCCATAAGCGAATGTAAAATAAGCGATTACTATGAAAGAAAATAATAAGACCAACGATATAACTTTTGAAGACATAGAGATTTTGAGATTAGGTTTAAAAAATGATATGAAAATAACTATTAAAGCCATTACCAACAAAAATATATGAGTAATCACTAATGCCAATGTGATATTTTTACACCGTGCTGTGTCAGGGTATTCATGTTTTAATTCACTGTTATCTTTTGTCTTGGTTTCTTCTTTATCTACCCACAAATATTCTATGTCCATGTATTCTTCTCTTTCTCCTAACTTATCTTCCATGTGGAATGTTGCATCAATCTCATCACCTTCAATTTCGATGATATGGACCCTTACGTGATACCAAGACAAAAATAAACTTAAAATCGAAAGAATTAACGATATTACAATAAAGATAATTATTATCCATGCTTTATTATTTGAAAAAACGGAGGCGCTTTTCTGATATTCCTGAAAAGGTGTTGCAACAGAATACCGAGGAGTCGATGGTTGGCGAATTGGTTGCCCGCAATACAAACAGATTCTAATACCGTCTTGTAGATGTGCCCCACAATTTGGGCATTGTTGCATTTTTTATACCTCCGAGAGGTTGGTTAAATTACAATTTCCACACATTTTTTGTGGATCTTTTAAGATATCCCTGGGGAGAACTTATGTTCTCCGCGAGACGCAACTCAATACTCCCATTTTCTATTTTAAAGTTTGCTATGAAAATCTTCTGTTTTATGATAGCTATGGTCATTCAGGCGTATTCAAAGATCTGATTTTCATCACTATGGGTGGCCCGCAGGGTCATGAGCGTTTCTTTTTCAGGCGGATGCCAAGAAATTAGTGGGAACATCTCATGAGTTTTGCTATAAATCTCACGCAAAGACGCAAAGAGAAAATGAAGATACGACCACCCCGGTCCCCCCAGTTAAACTGAAGTTTAACTATGTCCGCAGAGGCGTTCTGGAGGAGAAACAAAGAAAGGAAAAAATGGCTATAAACAATGTTCTTTCATTTTTTGGGTTCCACAGCCTATCAAATTATTATCACTTAGTATTCCGGTTCCTCGGGGGGTTTCTGCCTGGACTTCTGGTCATGGTCCGTCTCCTTGGAGGTTGAAACTGGTGGTTCTTGATCTTGATATGGTTGTTTGTAGTACTCAGGAGATAGCGGGTATTGCGGGGGAGGCTGGTAGCCCTGCGGAGGTGGCTGATACCCTAAAGGTCCTTGGGGCGGCGGGTATTGCGAATGGGGTGGGGGATAATATGGTGGCGGAGACGGGGGTGCATAATATCC
>DAOVMN010000292.1 GCA_030630685.1 Thermoplasmata archaeon
AGATGGCTTTGATCGGTTATCAGGAGAAATGAGAGATGGCTTTGATAAACTATCAGGAGAGACGAAAGAAGGTTTTGACAGGCTATCAGGAGAGATTAGGGGCTTCAGGGATGAAACGGGTGGGCACTTTCAGGCATTGGATTCCAAGTATCATACAATATCAGAAAAGACCGGGAAGGTGGAAACACAGCTCGATGAGCTGAATAATGAGATTAAAGATATATCTGGATCCGTGAGAGAGCTTGTTGGTATTCTGAAGGAGAAATTGGACTAAATGCCGGCCATCACCGCAATCACTAAATACCATACTCTCTATCCAGCGGAGCAATGAGTTCAGACCGAGGTCGGAAAGCATCAGAATATGAACATTTTTTGGCAAAGCCAACGTTTTATCCGGCGAATGCAAAAATGGAGGGGAAACATGGAACGTAGGGGACATCCCTCTCTAATCATGGAATCATTCGAGAAGTTAAGGGACATCTATCTCACCATGGAGAGGCCGTGGAAAAAGTATCTGAGGCAATGGGTGATACTCCCAACTCTCCTTGCAACCCTTTTAGTGATCTTCCTTGTCCTCGGGCTCCCGGACATCTTCAGCAATCTCTACCTGAGGGTTCTCCTGTGCCTACTCCCAGTCTACCTCCTGATCGTCATGCTGATGAAACCGGCAGTGGACCATGACAGGCGGAAGCATAAGATCGACCAGGAGATCCATCTTTTCATCACCCGCATTGGTGTGCTCTCCATCTCCAACATCTCGCAGAAAGGGATGTTCAATATCCTCTCGGGGATGAAGGAATACGGCGAGCTGGCAAAGGAGATCACCAAGGTATTCAATCTTGTGGACAACTGGGGCATAAGCCTGGGAGAGGCCTGCAGGATCGTGGCCAAATCCACACCTTCAAGGATATTCTCGGATTTCCTTTACCGCCTTGCCCACGCCATCGACAGCGGGGAATCCATAGGGACATTCTTCAAGAACGAGCAGAAGGTCATCATGGACGAGTATGAGATAAATTATGAGAAATCCCTCTACTCCATCGAGGTGATAAAGGAGATGTTCGTGGCCATGGTGACCAGTGCGGCCTTCATCTTTGTTATCGTCACCCTATACCCCATGCTGACCGGTGGGGATGCCACTTCTCTCCTGGTACTCTCGATCTTTGTGTTCGCATTCGTGGAATTCCTGTTCCTCTTCATTCTCGCTTCCGTGATCCCCGAGGAATACATCTGGCAGTCCTCTGACATCAAGACGGAGGTGAATAAAAAAATAAACCGCTACCTCATGGGGAGTGGTGCTGTCTCGCTATTCATCGGTCTCACTTTCCTTGCCTGGCGGCCGGAGATATCCATAATCCTCATGCTCTCCTTGGCCTTTACACCACTGACCATCCCGGCCCTTTATGTGCATCGAGAGGAGCGGGTCATCAAGCGCAGGGAGGAGAACTTTTCAGCCTTCATCCGCTCGCTTGGGAGTACGACAGAGAGCAGGGCCATCTCCATGACCACGGCACTAAAACGCCTGAAGGAGCATGATTTCGGTCCCCTCACCGGCAACATCAAAGATCTCAACAAACGCCTATCACTTCATATAGATTCCAGAAAGGCCTGGAAATATTTCGGTGCTGAAACGGGAAGCGACCTTGCGCTGAAGTTCAGCGAGATGTTCCTTGAAGGCACCCTGGCAGGAGGTCGCACAAAGGACATGTCGCAGATAATCTCGGATAATTTCAACCGGATACTCGGCCTGAGAATGCGTAGATACGCCTCAGCTTCCACCATGATCGGACTCCTTTACGGGATCGCGATCTTTGTGGCACTGGTGCTCTTCCTATCGGTCGGGATCGTGAACGAGATGGCAGATATCTACTCCACCATCGACATCCCTGCGGGTTACGAGGACATCGAGGTACTCCACCCCCTGACTTTCGAGGGCTGGTTACTCACCTTCTCCATTGCGATTCTCATTTTTATCCATGCGGTGATCTCCTCGATGATGTCCCGGGTGGCCGGAGGTGGGCACAAGGCGGGTGCGCTCTTCCACATCTCGGCCCTCCTCTGGATAGGATTCATTATGGAGATCGTGGCCAACTGGATGCTGGACCTGCTGATGGTGTGAGTACCATCGTTTCTGTACTCCACTGCAACGTTAAGCAAATATTTATAAACAGGTTTGAAGATAAAGGGCTTAGATAATACCATCACGCTCTCTTTGGCCTAAATCGCTCTCACACAGGGGGAGGGGTCAAGGGCTGAGAAGGCATGAGGAAATCTTTGATTTACGATTGCCGGACAGCACGAAGTGCTGGCAAGGCAAGAGGTGACTGAGATATCATGACATCTGAAAATGTAGAAGGGAACTTGGATGCAGGGCTTTTCCCAAAGGTAGGGATATGGGAAGTGTGCTTTGGATATAACGCCGGAATGGAAGGATATACGACATCAAGTTCGGATATACCTAAGTTATACGCAATCGTGAGCAAAAGGCTTATTATACGAGAATTAATACTCAACAAAGAGATTAAACGATACGAAACACTTGAGGGATGAAAATGGCTGACGAACAAGGTAGAATTGATGAAATCGACACTACACCAACAAAAAGGCTTTTTATTAATATACAAACTCGAGATATTTCTGTTAAAGCTTGTATCTTAGACCTGATTGATAACTCTGTAGATGCATACATTAGAAATGACATCTCTGATAGAAGGGAAATTAGACTAAACATATCCAAGGGTGAATTCAAAATATTTGACAACTGTGGAGGTATTGAGTATAATTTTCTCAAGACAAAAGTATTCAGACTTGGCGCAGACATTCTTGAAAGAGGTAAGCCAACATTAGGAATATATGGAATAGGGATGAAAAGAGCAATTTTAAAGATGGGGAAAAAAATATTGATGGAAACAGATGATGGAAATACTTATTGTAAAATCCAGTTTGATGTTGATGAGTGGTTTAGATCTGACGATTGGAAAATTCCCTTCGAGTACTTCAATTCCAGGTTATCCCCAGGTGAAAAACCCTATACGAAGATTGTAGTAACAGATTTGTATGAGAACATAAAAAAGAAATTTGATTTAGATTCCTTTGTTAACAGTATCAGGGAAGCGATTCACATAACCTATACATTTTTCATAATGGATAACATTGACTTTTATGTGAATGAGGATGTTAAAATCGAACCGTTTGTTATTGAAGCCCGCTGTGATGATAAGTATAAGCCAACTAAAGACCAAGGTTCATTTGAAGGCGTTGATTTTGAAGTAATATGCTTTATTGATCCGAGAAAAGGGAGAACAACAAGGGAATTAGGAAAAAGGGGTTGGAACGTTTTTTGTAATAGACGTTTGATATTAGCTGAAGATACTACAGATATAACAGGGTGGTCTGGGGCCAAGGAAGATTTACCAAATTATCATCCAATATATAATGAATTTCGAGGTATTGTATTCATTGATTCTGAGGATCCCTCAAAACTCCCACTCAACACATCAAAAACAGGATTAGATACTGAAACCACCCGCTATGATTATATTCGAAATAAGATGATTAGAACCGCTAGACCCTTAATTGATTAT
>DAOVMN010000451.1 GCA_030630685.1 Thermoplasmata archaeon
ACCGATAGCTTCCTTCTGATCATTCTTCTTCCTCCTCATTATTCAAGCGTGTGCCGCATTTATTGCAGAAGTTGAAATGCCCGGGTACCCCGGCACCACATTTCGGGCATGTCCTGGACCCATTCATCTCGGATGTCACCCCGGTAGGCCCTTTCTCTCCCTTCTCCAAGGCTGTGCCACAAATATTGCAGAAATTGAAATAATTAGGCACCCCGGCACCGCATTCGGGGCAGATTTTCCCTTCTTCTATTATCCCCTTCTCCACAACCTCGATCGCCTCTATTGCTCCCATGCCCTCCAGCTCGTTTAGCCTGCCGAGAAGGGTGCCCTCCTCATGTCCCATCCTGAAGTAAAGGAAGGCAAAGAGCCCGAGAATAAGGAGAATGAGTACCGTGAAGGAACCAACGATGCTCATGTTAAGTTCCTCCTTCTCCACTCCCCGGGGCGGAGGTGGCGTATTGACCCTCACCCGAATCGTCGTGGAGTTAGATCCACCAAGATCGTCCGTGAGCGTAAGGGTGGCATTGTACACCCCATCATTTTCAAATATATGAAATATGTGCGGACCATGATAGGTTTTATTTTCGATAATCCAAAGGTAGTCCGTGATCGTACCATCCGGGTCTGTGGAGCCCCTGGCATCGAACCAAATATACTCGCCCACATTCTCGGAGCGGAAGAGGTCTGTTTTGATATAAGGCGGCAGGTTTTCAATCTCGATCTCCATCTGAGTGCTAAAGATAATGCCCCTGAAATCCGTCACACTCAGCCCGACGGTATGGGTCCCGGAGGTTGTGAAGGTGTAGCTGGCCTCCTTCTCCAGAATTGTTCGGGAATCTATGGTCCAGGTATACGACAGGTAGTTTCCTGCGGCTCCGAACCTCACTGGCTCTAATACAGTTAGCGGAGGTGAGCTCAGAACCAGGATCTCTGCCTTTGGCGGCGGTATAAGCCTCAGGGTTGTATTTACACCTTCGCCCCTGTTGGATGAGGCGTTCAGGTAAATGGTATCAGGACATACTGTACCATCCGGTATGATGAGGTGGAACCACAGATATTCCCAGGAACCTATCTCTGCCTGAAGAAGGTCGAGCTCCCCGCAGGTTGTCTCGAGTTCCACAACTTCGTCCGCCTCACCGCGGTTGTGGAGTTTGATGGTGTATCTCGCCCCGCCTTCATAGGGACGTGCCGATTCCTCGGTTAGAGTGAGGTTCCTTTTCACGGATAAATTCAGGAAAAGCTTGATGGTTAGTTCCGCATTCCCTGCAATGCCGGTAAAGGAGATGGTTCGGTTGCCCTGGGCATGATCCGGTACAGGGACAAAAAGGCTCACGTATTCCTTCTCGTTCCTGTCAAGGATGATCTGGGAGGGTATCCTGAGCGGTTCCTCACCCGAATTGCTTCCGCGGAAGAAGATTGTTTCTCTGGTGTTGCCGGTATTCCTTACCAATATATTGAATTCCGCGGTTGTACCGGGCAATGCCCTGATGGCCTCGCTTACAGGAATGAGGGAAAGATTATAGACAGGAGGCACCATGAGAACAAGGGTGGAATTAAACCACTTCTCCTTATTATAGATGTGGACGAAGGCCGGGATACCCTTACCGGCAGAGATGGTCATGTTCGTCATCTCGATATCTATGGCTATCTCGGCGGTCTCTCCCATGTCTATCTTCAGGGTGACCGGGGATAGGGAGATGTTGCCATGATCTATCCCTGCCTCTACCGTTAGGTCCTCGAGAATATTCCCGTTGTTGGTTATGTGGAGGGTTTGCTGCTCGATGTGGGCATCCAGATCATTTTTTTCGTTTATGGTGGTTGTGAAATTGATTGAAGAGGTCGGACCCACGCCTGTGACAAAACCATAAACACCGTGATGGAGTACCGTCCCTGCACGGAGATTGGGAATATAGACGATGAACAGGAATTCATCCTCCTTTCCTGGTACAAGGGTGAACTTTTGTTTGGTGAGGAGGCTGTATTCCTCCTCACCCGTTACCATGAGGGTTATGTTCCTTTGTATGTTTCCGTCATTCCGGATGGTTACGCGGTGAGAGATCGGGTCCCCTGGCACTCCTGCCTCC
>DAOVMN010000039.1 GCA_030630685.1 Thermoplasmata archaeon
ACCGAAAAGGCGGATTTTAGTTGGGCAAAGTTCAGCGGATGGGTAATTTTTGTTACGGCAAAGTTCACCGAAAAGGTCGATTTTAGTTGGGCAGAGCTCACCAAAGAGGCGGATTTTAGAGGGGCAGAGTTCACCAAAGAGACGGATTTTAGAGGGGCAGAGTTTACCGGCTTTGCGTTTTTTGGGTTGGCTACGTTCACCGAAGAGGTGTCTTTTGAGGTGGCCAGGTTCAGCGGATTGGCAGATTTTAGTAAAGCTACGTTCACCGAAAAGGCAGATTTTAGTGGGGCGAAATTCAGCGGTGAGGCGAGTTTTAATGCGATTCAATTCGAAAAGGCATCTTTTGAAAAAGCAAAATTCAAAGAAAGAGTCATCTTCTCCCCTAAAAACAAAGACAAGAAAAACGAAACACCCACCTTCGCCTCCGCCAATTTCAGCGGTTCCTACTTCGAGAAAGGCGGCTCCTTCGACCACTGTAAAATAAAAGAAGGCACCTTCGAGGACGCCTCAATCCAGCACGTCTCCTTCCGTGATGTGAACCTCGACAACGTAAAGTTCGCAGGTGCCCAGATGGAGTTCGCCTATTTATCTGATGCGGAGTGGACTGCCCCACCCGACCGCCCTTTGATGAGGCGAGTTCTTGACACAATTTCTGTTTCCGACCCGAAATACGTCATCAGAGAGGAGTTAGAAGCATTAGACCCAGAAAACAAAGAAGAAAAGCTCCAAGCCCTCAAAAAAGCCGAAGGAACCTACCGCCGTTTGAAACACACCCACACGAACGAGGGCGATTACGAGAAGGCTGGTGAGTTTTACATCCACGAGATGCGGATGAAGAGGAAACAGTACGGGCTTAAGATGTGGTCAGGTGGATTAAAAAGATTTTTAGCTGGTGGCTGGAACCTTTTCTGGAACAGGGCTTACGCTGTTTCCTGTGGTTACGGAGAAAGACCAAAACGTGTCATCCTCAATGCCCTGCTCGTCGTCTTCATCTTTGCTCTCCTCTACTATGCCTTTGACGGGATAGGGAAGGATGGTGATGAGGACTACGATCCATCACCACGGGAGTGCGTTTATTTTTCTGTGGTGACCTTCACCACGCTCGGCTACGGGGACTATGCACCAAAGTTGGATTTCCAGCTTGTGGCGACAGTGGAGGCGTTCATCGGGGCATTCACCATCGCCTTATTCGTGCTGGTCTTTGGTCGGAAGGTAATGCGGTAATTGGAAACAACGGCCGAATGACAGCATGGTTGCGGCCCGGGACTATGTTACAGGTTAGCGAATAAGGAACTGAAATTTTGCGTTTGCGGCCAGATTTGGGAACACGGATGCCGAGTGAAAACTTGTTTTCGCTCCGATTGACCCCGCAGGGGTCGATAAGGCGGATTAAACGGATGAACACGGATAAAAGACAAATCCGCGAAAATCCGGCAAATCCGTGTCATCCGCGTTCTTATTCGCTACCTTACAATATTGTCCCTCGCGGCCCCCGGGGGATGCGCCAATGACTTTATACGGGAGGAATAAACCCTGCTTTCATTCCCACATGGAGTAAGACGAATGTTCAAGCCGGTAAAAAAGCCGTACAGGATATTATTCTGGGCCACCACCTTTCAATCGGACATCCATTCCTTTGTTAGGTACCTCGATGCCCATCCGGACTACGAGATCAGGATCGCGCTGGATCACCCGGAAGGCTTCCAGAAAGAGGGCGTGCAGCAGCTCCTGCCCATAAAAGCACAGATGCTCGATAAGCAGAAGAAGGAAACCCTTCTGAAGCTCAAGCTCTTTCGCCCCCACGCCCTCGTAACGGACAACCACTTCCCCCCGTTGCGGTTCGGTAAAAAGCTCCTTGTATTATGGCACGGCTTTGGCTGGAGGATGGACAACCTTTCAGGCGAGTTCGAGCATGTCCACAACAACATCAGGCGACTTGTGGGAGACGGGAAGGCACCCAATCCAAACTTCATCTGGCAGTGCTACGGGACAGAGGACCTGAAATACAGGCACAGGGTTTCGGGCTTTGCAAGGGAAAACCTCAGGATTTTCGGATCCGCCCAGGCCGACGACATACTCAACGTGAAGATCGATAAAAAAGAGGCGGCACCTTTCTACTCCGTGGACATCGTGAACCGCCCCAACATCCTCCTCGGTTTCACCTGGCACCACGGGAGACTCCTTTCGCACTGGGGGGATGACCCGGAGCTTTTCAAGGAGTTATTTGCCTTCGGGGAAGACATTGGTGTGAATTTCATAGTTCGGATGCATGATAGTTTCAGATATGACCCATCGTATCTCAAGGAACTGGATGAGCTCATCAAGGGGTACGATCATGTGATGTTCAAGTTCAAGGACACGAGCCAGGACAACCTCATCGACATATTGATATCCGATGTTATGGTGAGCAACTACTCCTCCCTCATCAATCGGTTCTACATTACAGGGCGACCTTCGATCCATATATTTCCCGTGAGAAAAGGAGAAGAAAGATTTGTCTGGAGAAGGCTGGGAGGGAACGGCAAACTTGTGGAGGAGAACGTCCATGAAGAGTTCCATGGGTGGAAGTTCCCACCTGAAATGATAGGCGGGCTTATGGTCAACACAATGGAGGAGTTCAAAGAGGCCATTATTCGTTCCTTAAGGGAACCGGACTGCTGCAGGGAAAAATCCAGGAAATTCGTGGAAGAGCACATGGGAGGGGCGGACGGGCACATCTGTGAGCGGATCGAGAAGGAGTTGAGGGCCCTTATCGAGAGATAGCGGCCAAGTCATCGTTTTATCCAGAATTCCTTCCAATCACCTTCGGCAAGGCATTCTTCAGCCCGGGAGAGGTCTTCCAGGGAATCGATTTCCAGCCACCCGAATCCGCTCAGGTCGATTGCAACCGGGGAACGGCCGGTATCTGCCAGATGTCCAAGCACTTCCTCGACCAAAGCGGATCCCTTTTTCTTTGTATGGGTTGTTAGGATGGCCTGCCGGTAATCCTCGATCCTGGAGGCCGGGACAAATGTCATGCCGATGTATCCGCCGTTATATTCTGTCAGGCCCTTCCCTATCCTCACCAATCTATGCTCTGGATCAAGGAGCACTTTCATGTCATCCGATCCAAGTACCCTGTCGAAATCGCATGCTATCCTCACCTCTGCGGGTCCCGGGCCGGTGAACCTTTTCATGAGCTCCACAGGATAGATGTGATCGGCGTTCATCACCAGAATATCCCCAACAAGATGATCAAGGGCGGCCATCAGGCTGAGCAGGTTGCCCTCCCTGAACCTCCGGTTTTCTAACAGCACGATCTTGCTTCTTCCGTTTTTCAGGTGTCCTCGAAGCCTATCTATCATGTAACCCCCGACAACCACAACCTGCTCCACTCCGAGCTGTTCCAGGGTATCTAACGTGTGGTCAAGGAGCGGTTTCCCCCCTACGTTAACCAAGGGCTTTGGCCTGGATTCCGTAAGGGACCCCAGGCGTGTTCCGATCCCTGCTGCCAGGATAATGGCCTTCATTTTACCCCTCCGCGCTCTCAGCGGCTCTGCGGTGATTACTTTTTCAATTTTAGGCATGGTCATCCCTTCCCTTTATTGGATGGATTGACCGAATATTGTAGGATATATATGGTGTTCGGAAGTAGGGCTATTCGGAACTACCGCTGTCTGGGAAAACAATAGAAAGGACATCCCTCAGATCATCCACCACCCTGAATTCCGGAAATGCCTTCTCGAACATCTCGCGGGCCGCAGTACCGGTCCTGGCAACGAAATCCACGCCGTACTCTCTTGCCCAAAGAGCGTCCTTGATGGAGTCCCCGATATAGAGCACCTGTGAATGTTCCAGGCCCCAGTGTGCCAGGATCCTCAAGAAGTGTGGATCGCCCTTGTGGAATCCGGGATGATAGCTCAACACCAAGTCCACATCGATAGCTGCTTCCCCCAGGAGACCATTCACATTCACCGCAAAATTATTGGAAGAGATGGCAACCAGGATCCCTCTGCCCCTCAGCTCGTCAATGATCCCCTTCACCTCGGGGAAGAACCTTGCTTGTGTGATATCCCGCATCTTGGCTCGCTCGAATACCCCGGCTGCCTCATCATTCCTAAGGTCATCCGGGAACATCTCCTCAAGCTGAAGCCTGAAGGGCAGGCCGGAAGTCTCAAGGTAAAGGCGGCGTCCTTCCGCACGTTCAAGCCCGAAAGATTGTTCCATTACCTTGGCAGCGGTAGCAGCAAAACACTCCATGGTGTCGATTACCGTTCCATCGAAATCAAACACGCATGCCTTATATTCGGCATCTTCGTTTCTTTCAGTCATCTCTCTTTCCGGCAATGAAGTCCTCCACCATCTGATAGGCCGCATCATCCGTATGCTGCTCGGGAGGATGCTTCATGAAATACGCCGCTGGAGAATACAGGACCCCTCCCTTCCCTCTTTCTATGGCAAGCTTGCAGCACCTGATGGCATCGATCACCACACCTCCGGAGTTCGGGGAATCCTCCACAGAGAGGCGGAGCTCCAGATTCATGGGCACATCGCCGAAGAGTCGTCCCTCCATGCGAATGAAACAGACCTTGTTGTCCTTCTGCCATGGAACATAATCGCTGGGCCCGATATGGATGTTCTCGTTTTCCAGTCTTTCCTCGAGAACCGACTGCACGGCCTCGGTTTTCGATACCTTCTTCGAGGATAGTCTATCCCTGTTGAGCATGTTGAGGAAATCGGTGTTGCCGCCTGTATTCAGTTGGTAGGTCCTCTCGAGCTCCACACCCCTTTTCCTGAAGAGGTCGGCAAGGGTGCGGTGGAGAATGGTTGCACCTAACTGGGATTTGATGTCGTCCCCGATAATGGGAATATCTTTCTCCTCGAACCGCTTCGCCCAGGCCGGATCACTTGCAATGAAAACGGGTATACAATTGATGAGCGCCGCCCCTGCTTTTAGCGCGCACTCAGCATAGAACCTTGTGGTCTCCTCCGAACCAACCGGAAGATAGTTCAGGAGGATCTCGGTACCGGATTCCTTCAATGCCTTTACCACATCCTCCTTTGTTGGCTCTTTTTTATCGCTCGGTACGAAGGTATATTTTTCATCATACTCCTTCATGTGTTCGGAAAGACTGTCTAAGTTCTTCCCCATGCGTACTGTAACGCCTGTTTTCGGCACGTCCTTGCAGAAGATCGTGGTGCAGTTCGGGGGAGCGAAGATTGCCTCGGATAATTCCATCCCCGCCTTCCTCTTATCGAAATCAAAGGCAGCAACCACCTCGATATCATAGGGCCTGTATCCCCCGATGTCCCAGTGCATCAATCCTATGGCACCTTTACTTTCCCTATCTCTGTAGTATTTGATGCCCTGAATCAATGAGCTTGCGCAGTTACCAATACCTGCAATAGCGATTTTGATCCTGGTCATAACCCTTCTCTCCATAGCCTCATTTTTACAAATCCGGTAATTCAAATAACCTCAGAAGCATACCCTGGGTCCAAGAACAGTGATTTAATCATAGGACTAAATCCACCAAGAATGCTACGCCTTGTTCCATGATAGGCCTCATTTGAATATGAAAATGATTCTTTCCAGATCATTGCTTTCCCACATAGTTTTGTTATTTTTAGTTTTCTCCTCTCACGGCGTCATCCCGAAAATCAAAAATAGATCTTTTTTATCATCGCAGAGACTCATGGCTGGGTCGATTTAGCGGGAACTTTCACGCCAGTTGTTAGCAAGGGTCTCGGGATGAAGCCGGAACAAAAGACTAAATAGCCAGGAACACTACCTCTAAATACCACCTCCCGGAATACCCGCCCGATGAAATCCGATATCCTTTGTATACCCTGCTTTCTTAATCAGGCTATAGAGGCCCTGGAGCTTACCGGAGCAGACAGGGAAACCAGCATTAACACAATGAAGCACCTCCTACGATACCTCGACGAGGCCGACCTGAACCTTTCACCGCCAGAGCTTTCCATGCACCTTCATGCCATAATCCGGGAAGAAACAGGCGATCCAGACCCGTATCTCGAAGTAAAAAGGAAGAGCACCGAAACTGTGAGGGCGTTGCTGCCACATCTCAACGAGCTCATGAAGAGCACAGGGGATCGTCTTTCTCTTGCGATAAAGTTAGGGGCTGTGGGGAATGTGATCGACTTCGGAACCCCGGCCAGGATGGATGTAGGAGAGATGGTGGACCAGGTGGTGGAGAAGGGACTGACGGTTTTCGAGCTCCAGGAATTCAGAAGTGCACTCAAGAAGAGTGAAAACATACTTTTCCTTGGGGACAATGCAGGGGAGATTATCCTTGATACCTTCCTCCTGAAAGAGCTCGAGGAGATGGGCAGGAATATCACCTATGCTGTAAGAGAGGGCCCGGTCATCAATGATGCCACAAAGGAGGATGCGCTTGATGCAGGGATACAGAATTATGCCGGACTCATCACAACCGGAAGTTATGGCCCTGGTACCCTTCTCAGCTATGCCAATACCGAACTTATTTCTGCGCTGAAGAAGGCCGATCTCATTATCTCAAAGGGGCAGGGGAACTTCGAATCCCTCTCTGCCGACCCACGCCTCAAGGAGATGGTCAAGCCCGGTACTCCTGTTTTCTTTCTCCTTACTATCAAATGCCAGATCGTCGGGAAATATGCAGGCGTGCCCGAAGGGAGTACGATCTTCAAGGTGTTCTATCCGTGAGCTGATGATCCCTGAATGCAGGACCTCGGTCGATCAACCGCTACATAAAACTATCCAGTGTATTCTGATATCTCGATATCATCGGTCTTTTTCCAGACCTCGGTTCAGGGGGCCTGGGAAACTCCGTTGGAATTTTATACTGCTCAGAGAATCTATCCATCTTTTTTGAGAGCTCGTATGAATAGCCAATATCCCTCGGCCCAGAACCGAATTTGGGGCCAAACGTGCTTGCAGGGTAGAGCCTTTCATATCTTTCTACTAACGCAGGAAAACACCTTCTTAGCACATCGAACCACATCTTTCGCTGGTCCCCACTAGCCGTGACCCTCAAGGGCTCTGGAACAATGTATTGGCATCCATTCTCTACAGCTTTTGAGAAGAGTAGGTCGAGCACTTCGTCCGAGTCTGAAATGAATGGAAGCACTGGCATCAGTATAATGCCTGTTTGTATACCGGAGTCCGATACCTTCTTCATGGCTTTTAGTCTATTCACGGGGGAACAGGTATAAGGCTCGAATATTCGGGCATGGTCTTGGTTTAAACTCGTCAATGAGAAGGATACATTTACAAAGCCGGCTATGTCGTTCAGTTCTTGCAAGAGATCCAAATCCCTCAGTACCAGATCAGACTTTGTCTGAATAAGGACAGACAGCCCGTATTCAATGATTATCTCGAGCGAAGATCTGATGAGTCCCTCTTTCTGCTCGGCAACCTCACAGTCGTAACCGTCTAAGAGAATTGGTTTTATTTCATGGAGGCCCTGGATGGTCTTTTTCAGCACAGAGGGAGTGTTGATTTTTATCTTGACCTCATTTGCATGTATGAATTCGTTATGAAGCTCGAAGCAATATCGACACCTCTTGGAGCAGCCCATGTAGGGGGAAAGTCTGTATCCGTAGATCTCCATCTCAATGATCTTCTTGGGAAGAAAGGCACCTGCCTTTCTGAATGCAGACGGTGTCTCATATTTAACATACCTGATATGCGGGTTCTCATCTCCTAATCCTGGTTTCATCCTTAGTACCGCCTTACCGGGTTGTTACCCAAGATATCAGTCTATCTCTTCCTGTGTTTTTATGGGATCTCGATGATTCTTCCAGCACCACATCTAATAGCCCTTTTTGGATACAATTTCATGATTCTTTGTTTGTATTGGGTACAATGGCAAGGAAGAATCAATGACACATCCTGCAGTGTATCGAATTTATCGAATCCATGAAAGCCGCCAAGCACTGCGTATATCCTGCCCTGTTTACGTGCGATATTCAGGATATTCTCTAATCCCGGATGAGAACATCCTCCTATCACCACTAACCCTTTGCTTGTCTTTATTATTAGGGACTGTTCCATGTCCCCCAATATGCCTGTGGTTATAAGATCGGGGAGAAATTCTTTTGGCCTTGATGAAAAATCAGGCATATATATCCTCATATCCGGTTTTATCCCAAGCAAACTTTGCAATCCACCGGTATGGTCCCAATGGTTGTGTGATAAAAAAACCGCATCGATATTCCTAGAATTAATACCCAATCTTTCCATATTGTACAGCAAGATGCCTCCATCCGCCCCCGTATCAAACAATAACTTTCTTCTCTCGATCTCCACAAGGCAGGAAAAACCCCAGTCCGCTTTCAGTCCTTTTTTCCATACCTCATTATCATACACAATGGTCATTTTCATCATAGCATCTCCGCGATATGTTTGTGCAGTCTCTCGTCAATGGTTCCATCCGGGAGCATCCAGTCAGGATGTGGTTCTCCCCCCTCTTCCATCCGATACCGGACGCAGTGCCCCCAATCCCCTTTGCAATATCGTTCTATCCATTTTTTATCCAATATTCCTTTCTCATACAGCCGTTTCATGGGACATGAAGGAAACCATGAACAATCGGTGAGAATGACGTTGAGCTTACGATAATTTTCTATCATCACTTCTTTTATCACAGGATCATGAAGGACAGCGGCCGGATGCTGTAAGGGGAGTATCTTTCTGTTATCAATGAATAGGACCTTGCCAAAAACAGTGTGAAAATCCGGTTTGATCGGCAGGGGGACAGCGTATCTCTCAAAGAGGTATTTTGTTGCATAATACCCTAACGATGCTATCACCAATGGTTTGATGAGTTCGATCTCTTTGTCTACGAATGCGCTGCACATGGCGATCTCATCCTGTTTGGGTCTCCTGTATTTCGGGAGCATACACTTGATCAGGTTTGTCATATAAATATTCTCTCTCTTGATATTCGCCTTCTGCAATAATTCATCCAGTACCTTTCCCGATGGCCCTATGAACATTTTACCCTCTCTATCTTCGGTTTCCCCCGGGGCCTGGGCTATGAGCATGAGTTTAGCATCGGGATCTCCCTCACCACATAGAACGTGTATTCTGGTCTCTGAAAGTCTGCATCTGGTGCACGATTCTATCTCTTGATTGAGGTCCTCGATATGCATTGCACTCCCGGCTTGCTCACTTAAACAATCTCATACGATGAATTTATACTGGAAGGGTTAAATCTATACTCGAAGGGTTAATTGAAATAGGCCTCCATTCTATCAAACGCTTTATCTATCATTTCTTCTGGGACGCAGAAGGAGAGTCTTAGATGCCCTTCGCCTGTGGGACCAAAGGCTATTCCGGGTGTTGTTGATACCTTTGCTTCCCGTAAGAGTCTCTTGCAGAAGCCAGTTGAATCCGCACTCCCATCCCTAAGCAGGATCTTTGGGAACATGAGGTACGATCCACCGGGTTTCTGGTATTCAAACACCGAATCAAGTTTTTCAAGTCGTTCACACATGAGATCCCTGGTGGATAGATAATGCTCCCTGAACTCTGCAACACAATCCTGCGGCCCCTTCAGGGCGGCAAGCGCGGCATACTGGGAAACAACCGGTGCACAGATAGCAAACGGAATGTGTGCTTTGGTTATCTGGGGTATCAATGCCTCGTGTGCATGAAGGTACCCGATTCTCCAACCTGTCATGGCATAGGTTTTTGTGAAGGTATAGCAACTGATCACATGCTTACTCATCTCAGGGATCGACGCTATGCTGAAATGCCTGTGTTCGTCAAAGGTGAAATACTCGTATGCCTCGTCCGTGATGACCATCAGATCATGTTTTAGAGCAATCTCTGCCAATTGTCGGAGCTGTTTCTCCGGGAAGACCGTGCCCGTTGGATTATTTGGACTGCAGAACATGATCGCTTTTGTCCGTGGGCCTATGGCATTTCGGATGCCCTCGATGTCAAGTGAAAATCCCTCCTCTTCAATCAATGGGACAAGAATCGGTTTCCCTGAGGCAAGGATGACCATTCGAATGTGGGTGGAATATGTTGGTGATGGCAGGATAACCTCATCACCGGGATCGATCGAGGTCATGACTGCAGCGGATAATCCTTCCACCGCACCAACGGTAACCAAGAGCTCCGAAGGATTGGCATAAATATTGTTATCTCTTTTGAGCTTCTTTGAGATCTCCGCCCGCAGCTCCGGGAGGCCTGCATTGTGCGAATATCCCCCGACCACTCCCTTCTTTATTGCGGAAATTGCCGCTTCTTTTATGTGTTCCGGGGTATCCGAGGTTGGCTTTGCCCAGGATAAAAATGAAACATCCTCGATCTCTTTTGCCAATCCAGTCATTTCATGTATTGCGGATTTTTGTATCTGGGCGATTCTTTTTGAGATTCTTATGTTCTTATTCATCCTGTTCTCTTCTTTCTATGTGAATTTTTTTTAACCATAATGCCCGGCTAATTGATAACCCGGGGAGGGCAATGCAGCCCTCCCGATTCTCAGGGGCGGGTGGTCTATCCTGTTCAGCACGCCTTCATGTTCTTGATAGCAAGCTCCG
>DAOVMN010000034.1 GCA_030630685.1 Thermoplasmata archaeon
AGATCAATATCCAGATCAATACCTTCCAGTTTCATTTCGACAAGTTTTTTCTTTTGGTGCATCTTTTCTTTTTTTCAAAAAAAGAAAAGATGCGGGGAGAGGGATTCGAACCCTCGAACTCCTAAGAGACAGGATGACTTATCCGGTAAATTCGGAACTTAAGTCCTGCGCCGTTGGCCGGGCTTGACTATCCCCGCAATGGAGGGAGGGAATAGATACCCAATGTATTTAGAATTTATGTTCTGGAAGGGGGAAAAAATTATGGAAAATAGGGACTAAAAGAAATGAAAAATAGAGAAAAGGCGGGAATGGCGTCCCCGCTTTTGAAAGGCCTTACTCTTCCTCTCTGACCTCTACATCCCTGGTGTCCACATCATGCTCCTCTTCGTCGAGGTCCACCGCGACATTCAGGGTGTGCAGTTCTGGGGAGGAAGGCTCCCATTCGATGGTTACCTCTCGGATATCTCCCCTCTCAAAGTCTTCTTCCGTGAGATCGATGGTCTCCTCCCCGATCGGCTCATAGTCCGTATAGAACGATACTACAACCTCGTGCTTATCGCCCTTGATCCTGCCTCCCTTGTTCTTGACCACTGCCTTGATCTCAGTGGCTTTACCGACCACGGGTTCCTCTGGGTCAACATAGATCTGGATGACCTCGAGATCTCCACCCATGATTGGCAGGAGGAACAACCAGAATCCACTGACTGCGATTACCCCTACAACAATAACAAGACTCACGACCCCCCACGGGAAGGCCTTTCCCTTGGCGGTAACCTTTATTTCCTTGGCCATCTCGTTATTGGTTTCGTTCTTTTCACGAATGACGTTATCCGGATCCACCTTAACACTGATCGTCCTGGAACCGGTCCCGGAGGCCTTCCATTTTGCGGTTACCTCTTTGAAGGCATCGATTTTCGTGAAGTTAATGGAGCCTTCCGCACCATCGATCACCTCATCGTCCACATAGAAGGCATAGGCCACTTCACCGCCAATATTCCAATCGATCAATATACCGGCCTTCAACTCAACGGTCTTTCCTTCTTCCACCTTATCTTTGGAAATATCCAGCGTCACGATGGAGAAATCCGGAAGTGCGATCTCACTCATTCTGGCCTTCAGGAAATCCTCATGGGCACTTCCCCCACCTTTCGAGTAAACCGTGAGCTTTATCATATAATGACCAACAGGTACCAGCTCATTGTCAAGTCTTGGGGTTACCTTGGCCAATAGTTCCTCACCATTCCCGGGATCTAGTGATATTTCCTCATTAAGTGGAAATGGCGCACCTTCCAATGTGGTAAATGTAACATTGAAGTTCTCGTTCAGGACATCAACATCTTCATTTATCTTGCCATCCCCGTTAACGTCCTGCCAGACCTCCCAATGGGATATCGACAGGTCGTCTTTGCTTGCCCCAAGGTTCCGGATGGTGATGGTATAGGTATCCTTTTCAGGCAGGGGATACTCCTCCCTGTCTGTGGGGGTGTAAGGCTCCCACCAAGGAACATAGTTTGCGGTGGAGTACACTGTGAGGTACTCGATCTCCGAGGCCACACCGTCCTTGGGGGAGAGGTGAGTATAGTTATCATCCGGGGTGCGATCACCAACAGCGCTTTCCTTTCCAATGATCGTAAATGTTACTATTTCACCACCTGTGTTCCCCTGAAACGTGACCATCAGTCTAACGGTCCGAATATTCGGACCTACGATATAATTTGCGATTTTACCATCAAAATCATTCGCATCAATAAATTCGAATGTCCAGTGGCTTTCCATGCTACCATCGGAATAGGCGGCATTTGCGACTTCCAAGGAGATTTCATGAGTCCCGCCATCATCAGGTCCAGCATTGTAAAGCTGCATCTCATACGTTACATGGCTGCCCGGGGCCGCCCCGACACCTTTTATTCTATCTTCATCTTCCTCTCCTTTGAGTTTCAATACAAAGGCGGAATACGCACCCTCATTGGGTGCCAGCATGAATGAAAGAGCCATAAAGACCAAGGTGGCTATTGCGGCTACTGCGAGTGTTTTCAGTAGAATTCTTTCATTGTTTATGGATACCATAGGGTTCAACCCCCTCTTTTGTAAGAATAGGAGAGAAAAGGATGTGATTACATTATTTATAGTTTTCGTCTCAATAACGCAAGAAAAGGGGAAGAAGCACAACTCAATATATATAGCTTTCGTTTTGGCTTGTTAACTGCCCTCAATCCGATCCTGCCCCCTCTTATTCCCAACAATTTCCGGATTTCCCCATCCCCCGCCCCCGGGGGTTTCCACCACCACCACATCCCCTTTTTTCAGTTCAACATCTGCAAGCGAGGAAAGTACTGTCTCAATCCCATCTCTAATGAGAAGGTTTCTTCCTGATTTGCCATCCTCTCCGCCCATCCTTCCTGCTGGAGCGAATCTTCTACTGCCCGAGAGTATTGAGAGCTTTCCGGCCTCTCCCAGGAACTCTATCCTGCGCCTTATCCCATCTCCTCCGCAATACCTGCCCGATCCACCACTCCCTTCGAGCAGGGAATACTCCAGGACCCTGATGGGATAGGTTATCTCAATGGCCTCCACGGGGGTATTGGCGGTGTTGGTCATGTAGGTGTGTAAACCGCTCTCACCGTTACGCCATGGATGAGCACCCTCTCCTCCGCCAAGGGTTTCATAATAGGAGAATCCCCTTCCCCCGATTATGAGGTTGTTCATGGTCCCCTGAGAACCCGCAGGAATAATATCAGGAAGTGCATCCCCAAGTGCTGAAAAAAGCGCCTCCACGACCCTCTGAGAGGTCTCCACATTCCCGGAACATATCCCACGATTCCTGGAAGGGCTCAGCAGGCATCCATCTGGAATCCGCACCTCGATGTCACGAAAGCATCCATCATTCGTTGGGATGTCTGCCCCTGTGAGGCATTTGAATACATAGTACACCGCGGACAGCGTAACCGCCCGGGGTGCATTGAGATTCCCTTCGAGCTCCGGGTCGGTGCCCTTGAAATCCACTTTTATCTTTCCATTTCCCAGCTCGATATCTACCTCAATTGTAGCGTCTCCCTTCTGTATTCCGCGCTTCCCGTTTTGGCGGTCCAGTTCGATCCTCTCCGAGGCATGGTAATGCCCCTCCGGGAGCTTAGCCAATCTCTCTTTGGTGAGCCTTCTGGAATATTCCTTAACCTCGTTCTCATAGAATTCCACTTTTTCCCTTCCATAGCGGTTCAGCATCTCCAGGTACCGCCTTTCTCCAAGGTTACAGGCGGAGAACTGAGCCCTCAGGTCCCCGATGCGTTCCTCTGGAGTCCTGGTGTTGGCACGGATCATTGCAAGGATATTGCTATTTTCTTCCCCGCCAATTACTACCTTCACCGGAGGGATTATCAGGCCTTCCTGAAAAATCTCTGTGCTTCGAGCGGGCATGGAGCCAGGGGTCATCCCACCGACATCTGCATGATGTGCCCGGTTCACCGCAAAGGCCACCCGTTCGCCCTCCGAGAAGATTGGGAGTATTACTGTTATATCCGGAAGATGTGTCCCACCGAAGGCAGGGTCGTTCGTCATCACCATGTCCCCTGGTTCGAGTTTGGGATAGGTTTCTATTAACTTACGCACCACAATGGGCATGGAGCCCAGGTGTACCGGGATATGCTCCGCCTGGGAGAGGAGTCCCCCGTCCCTGTCGAAGAGTGCGCAGGAGGCGTCCATCCGCTCCTTGATGTTGGGGGAGTAGGCTGTCCTTCGAAGGGCCCGTCCCATCTCCTCGGGAATGGATGCAAGGGTATCGGCCATTATTCTCAGCATCACTGGGTCTAATTTCATACCCTCACCTCCGCTCCTATCAGTCCCCTGCTTTTGATGAGAAATTCTATCGTATCAGTTTGGGTAATTGAGATTCGATTGTTATTCTGTGGTAGATTCTCCATTAGTTACACCGGAGGTTGGAAAACAAGGATTGGTATTTAATGGTGTTGGGGGGTGGGGTCAGTTTGCTTGTGTAGGGATTTCAATAGAACACGGATGCTGAGTGAGCAACTACAAATGAAAATTATTTTCATTTTCAATGAGCTTTATGCTCATTGCGTTGTGAGCTCCGAATGATGCAAAGCATCGTCAAGGTATGAGGACTTGTCTGAGTTCCGGTTAGGCTGAAAGCCTGATGAGGCGTGAAGTGCAAAGCACAGAGCGCCGAATGAGGGCGGAGCCCTCGTTAAGGCGGACCGATCCGGATTAGCGCTGATTTTCAGGACGATTTCCCTCTTCTTTTCCGGAGAATCAGGGCGGAGGCGGCGGCAGCAAGCAGGAGGGCGGGGATGGTGAAGGCGGGGAGGAAGGAGGGCAGGAAGGAGGAGGAATCGTCTTCAGGGTATCTTAATTCAGAATCCGCATATATTCTGCCTTTTCCACCATACACTACATTCCAACCCTTGTTCAGGCATGCTGAATTATCACAATAAAATCCAGAACCACCTCTTAGTGGGTAATCTATGCGAACTGCCCCATTTTCATACGTTACTATCTCTTTTGAATGACAGGTGAAGAAAACGTTAAGCTTTGTTATTTCTTGCGTTCCATTGTAATACATCCAAATCGGACGGTATTCCCATTGAGAAGGCCACATCCTTACGTTAGGGGAGAAGTTTTCGTTAATAAACCACAAAGATAAGTTTAGGTTGTTAAAATTAATCGGTGAGGCATCGTCTCCTTCGTAATGGTAGAATGTTTCCAGTGTGAAGTTGCCATATCCGGTAATATTCAGCATGAACCCCTGGGTTGAATTGTGTGTGACATTGATGATTTCAAAGGTCGCATTTCCAGTGACAGTCAGGTTGCCCTGAGAAAACGCCTCTGAAACGCTTCCATTCCAGTCTACAAGCATGGGCACATATAAGGTGTAATTTGCTGGTTGCTCCATGGAGATATTGACAACATAGGTGATGTTTTCCTCGTAGTGGATGTTCTCCACTTCACCGTCAATCGGCTCCTCTTTTGGAATCGCTGCCTGGGTTGAAGGAGTAAAGAGCAAACTCAACAGAAGAAGAGTAATGACGATGGAATTAAATACCGTGGATTTCTTTGCTGCGGATTTGGCTTCATACATTTTCATCCACCCCCCACTTGTCTGTAAGATCGTGCATTCGCCAGTGATATGTACAGTATGAAGCCGTTAGAACCTGCGGTTCCTCCCGCGCCGTCCGTGTCGGAAAGGAGCGGGTCGGTGTTCTGGATTTTGATTAATCCCGTCATTGCCCCTCAATTCCTCCGGTTCTTTAAATAATTTCTGGTGTTCGATTTTAACAGGCGTGCTAAAGTTTCCTGGCACATTTCGGTCTCCTTCTTTTCCGGAGAATCAGGGCGGAAGCGGCGGCAGCGAGCACGAGGGCGGGGGTGGTGACCGACCTCGCTATCCCCACTTTTTCAGTATCACGGGATCGGACCTCATACCCTCACCTCTATGTTCCCATGGACATCCACCCGGAACGAAGTGCCCGGTGGCAATACAATGGTAGAGCCCTTGTCCTCGATTATTGCAACACCCTTATGCAAGAACCCTGCTCCCAATTCTCCCCTTCTGAATACCGGGACCTCGATCCATTCCCCGAAAAGGCAGTCTCGATGACCATAGGGCCCGTTTGGTGCCTCATCAGAGATGACAGGAAGTGGGGGGAGGCATCGCTTCCCTCTAACCTCGAGACGAATGTTCACGATCTCCTCTTCCCCGGTAATGGAATAGCCGTACCTCTTTAGATATATCTTCCCAAACTCCCTTTTCACATCCTCGATTCCACTGCCGAAGGGCACATTCAGATGATAGGACTGCCCCCTGTACCTCAGGTCGAGCGATGGGAGGAATACCCGGCTTTCCTCAGGGATACCCTCTTTGGTCAGGAAATCGGCACCCTTTCTCTGGAAGTCCTTAAGGATTTCCTCAGCCTGTTTTAGATTTCCGGTATCGAGGGGCATGACCCTGGTGAGGGAATAGCCGTGGACAATATCCGAGATCAGGATGCCGAAGGCAGAGAACATCCCTGCAGCGAAGGGCACGAAGACCCGCTTCATCCCAAGCTCCCGGGCAAGTCCAGCACCATGCATCGGCCCTGCACCTCCGAACGCAAAGAGGGAATAATCCTCGGGGTCCTTTCCCGCCTCGGTGGTCACCATCCTCAGTGCGGATGCCATATTATGGTTCACGATCCTCAGAACCCCTTCGATTGTCTCATTAATGGTATAGTTCAGTTTTCGTGCAAGTCCCTCCACCGCCGCTCTTGCTTTTGGGACATTCAGGTCATTCCCCTTGCCAAGGAAGTCCCTATGATTCAGGTAGCCCGCAAGGAGGTTGACATCCGTTACGGTAACCTGCTCGCCTCCAAGGTCATAGCACACAGGCCCGGGTGAGGCCCCTGCGCTTTCTGGCCCGACCCTGATAGCCCCTCCGGGATCTAAATGTGCAATGCTCCCTCCACCGGCTCCGATTGTTATTATGTTGATGCAATACCTGGAGAAAGGCAGGCCGCTGAGCTTTGCATCTGTGGTGTATTCCTGTCTGAGCCCGGAGATCCTGGAGATATCGGTGCTTGTCCCACCCATGTCAAAGGTGATGAGGTTCCTTAACCCCACCTGCTCCCCAAGATACAGGGCACCGCTCACGCCACCGGCCGGACCTGAGAGCAGCCCCTGAGAAGGGACCCGAAGCAGTTCCGTGGAGGGAGAAACCCCGCCTTCGCCCGTCATCACATAATATTCCTTTTGAGCGTATGGAAGAATAAGGTCTCCAAGGGATCCGAGGTAATCGCCAAGTTTGCCCCTGATAAAGGCGTCCATGAGCGTGGTGGAGGTGCGCTCGAATTCCCTGTATTCCGGAAGGACCTCTGATGACAGGGAGACATTCAGCCCCATTGCCTCTAATATTTCACCTGTTATCCTCTCGTGAGCAGGATTGAGAAACGAGAAAAGGTAGGAAACTGCAACCGAGGTGTAGCCTTTGCCCACGAGCTTGCTTCCTGATGCCTCCACCTCCTGTTTGTTCAGTGGAACGAGCACCTTCCCATCCGGACCTATTCTCTCTTCGATCTCGTACGCATCCTCTCGAGCGATAAGGGATGTGGGACGCATGTCCCTGAATGAATAGAGGTGCTGTCTTTGCTGCCTCCCGATGAAAATCACATCCCTGAAGCCCTTGGTGGTTAGAAGTGCGGTACGGTCCCCCTTTCGCTCAAGGACCGCGTTTGTTGCAACGGTGGTGCCGTGAGAGAAGGAAAGAAGCCTGCGAAACCGCCTCAGCCCGTCCCCAATGCTCAGGGCGGGATTCGTTGGTGTGGAAAGTATCTTGAAGGCATGGATCCCCGAACGCTCAAGGTAAACGAAATCCGTGAAGGTGCCGCCGGTGTCTGTGCTGAGGTGGAGTGCTTCGTCATCGGTTTCGCTGGTAACTTCATTCGATTCCTTTTCATCGGTCATTGGCCTGCAAGCTAAGGAACGGATTAAAAGATTTTGGCTTTGCCAGGAGCTGATGAGATGGGTGACAGAAAGAGGAGAGGATGGGAAGACGGGGGAAGGAAAAGGATTAAATACGGATTAAGACATGCGCGTGCAGAGGTGATCATTTAAAGTGAGAATCATCTGTAAAGCCCCTAAAAGTTTAAGGAGGGAAACATGGACACAAGATATCTGAAGGCCGCAATGTTCCTGTCGATAGTTTCCATCATTCTGATGATGGCCTCCGTGTTTGGTGCCTGGTATGTCTGGGAAAGCGAAAGCAGAGATGATGAAACCAGGGAATTTTCAAGGGAATGGAAATTGAATGAAGCCAAGGATAGCTACGAATACAGATATGGTAAGGGCGAATATGAAGAGGTACATAAGGGTACCGTGAACATAGATTACAAGGAAGAAGAGTTAAAGTACGAGAACGGTGAACTAACCCGGGAATCAAAATTTGGAAAATATGAGAACACTGTAAATGTTTTTCTCCGCCTTTTCTTTCTTGTGCTTTTGGGGATAGTCCTTGCAATAATATTTGCCTCCGGGATCGGGCTGGCCTTCCTGCGAAATCTGGATAGGAGCAACCTTTTTGCTCTTGGGGGAATGGCCATATTCTTCTGCATCCTTCCCTCCCTTCTTCTGATCATAACTCTGGACCCGGCTGTAACCGAGGATAATAAAAACTATGAGATCGAAGAGCGACCGGACAGTAACGATTATGATGATCTATATCGCTATGAACTGGAAGGGAGTGCTTCGAGTGCCAAAATTGATGGGATCTCGGGGGACACCAACGTTTTCTTCAATGACAGGGATTATGAGGTGAGATGGAAACCTGGCATTGCATTCTACCTTTCGATAATCTCGGGAATACTAACCGGCATATCCGTGGTGATGGTGGCCCTCACGGAAAAGGACTACTTCTCTCATCGAACACCGTACCACCCCAGGAGCATCCCGGCACCTGCGCTGGTACTATTCCCTAAAAAGGCTCTCATCCCGGTATTGATCACGATTGGGCTGATCTTCCTGGTATTCTTCATGCTGCTGATACCGTGGTGGCAATATGAATACCATGCCACCTTTACTAATGAAGACGATGAAGAACGTCGAGTTGAGATGAACATCACCCTTAAAACAAGACTCCAGAGACCGGAACTTCAGTATGAGACACATAAATATTCATCTGAGGAGGATGAAACAGAAACCGAGACAGAACATATAGCGTATATGGATAAAGACGAAAAGGTGATGGATAGGTCCTTGCTATTACTGTTAAGCGGTCTAGGGACGATGATATTCGCTCTTCCAATCATTTTTATGATGGTTACCGGGAGGCTCGACAGGAAGAATGGCTTCCCGTTTCTTGTACTGCCTGCTGCTATTCTTTTCATTACTGCTATCTATTTCATGGCTGCCTTTCCACCAGCATTTAATGACTCCTTGGAAAGGGAAGGAAATCCTGCTGGGGATTATGGTTTTACCCACGACGGAAGTTTCATAGGGGGCGATCGGGCTAACAATACCATAAGCGGTGTGGATGTAAAATCTTCAACTGAATGGGGGCCCTGTGCCGGCTGGTATCTTACCCTTATGGCAGGATTGCTCTATCTATTCGTGCCGATATCGATCTTCGTATGGAAGAAAGACATCCTTAATCCTGAGTTTTTCTACCCGGATACCGGTTCACCTTCAACCAGGCCGGGCCCGGAAGCCCTTCCCGGCCCAGGTTTTTTTAGAGGAATGGCAGGACAGGGAACACCTTACCCGCCTTTCGTGGAACCTCGGACCATTACCCGGGAACCCGGGATGGAATCCGCAGGGATGCCTATATCCCCTGCTGCCGGAGAAGCGATCAAGACCGCAAAGCAAACCGCCGAGGGTGTTCCTCAAACTCTGAAGATGCGATGTCAGTACTGCAACGAAACCTTCGAGACCAGCTTGATTAAAGATACTATTTACTGCCCTTATTGCGGAGCAGAGTTAAATATGAGCGCCCATCATAATCGAATCTAACCGTGATATGATATCAACAGAAATGAAGAGGTGAAGAGTATGACAGACACAACACAGATTCCGACCCAACCAAACCCATACTACCCGCAGCAACCCGGAGTACAGCCAGTGCCAATAACCACACAGCAGCCACCCCAGCAGCAGTTTTACCAGCCTCCAATACCACCGCAGCAACCAGCATTAAAGCCAGAAAAGCCAAGGAAAAGGTCACTTCCCATGGTGTCCTTCTATCCCCATATCTATCTTGTGGCCTTCATCATTCACATGATAGGGTTGATAATAATCTTCATAGGGGTTTTCCTTATCGGCGGCTGGTTCGTAGATTTAGGCGAGGAGGAGACAGACTCGAATCTCATGGAGGACATGGGCAGCTACATCAAGATAATTGCGATAGGGGGAATGATCTATGCAGGCGGGACCGTTACCCGCGGTGTGGCCAAATTCTTCGACGGCCAGATGGGCATGAGGGACAGGATAAAGCTCTGAATATCCATAAGGAAAGGATTAAATACACATTGAGCCATGCCTGATCATTAAACTAACGGAGGAAGGTTCATGGAAATCGAGGTCAGAAGCACGGCCTTTGCAAACGGGGGCATGATCCCATCGAAATACACCTGTGATGGTGCGGATATCTCCCCGCCTCTTGGATGGGGCCCCCTCCCGCCTGGCACCGCGAGTACTGCACTCATCTCGGATGACCCTGATGCCCCGATGGGGGCCTGGGTTCACTGGGTGATCTACAACATACCCTCGCAGGCCAGGAGGCTGCCCGAGAACGTCCCGCCTGAGGGTGTCCTTCCAGATGGTTCGACCCAGGGGATCAATGATTTCAGGAGGATCGGGTATGGAGGACCCTGTCCGCCGGGCGGGACTCACAGGTATTTCTTCAAACTTTATGCGCTCGATACTAAACTGGATCTAAGGCCCGGGGCAACAAAAAAGAAGCTGCTCAAGGCCATGAAGGGGCATGTTATCGGACAGGGGGAACTGATGGGAAGGTACAGGAGGGGCTTGAGCTAAGGGGATTTGCGGGTTTGGCAAACTCCTTCCCGGCGCTTGAAAATCTCACCTGCGCCATTCACTCCTCTTACTTGGGCCCCTTCGACCCTTTCTCCCACTGGACACACGCCTGCCAATTAGAACGGCAGCCACACACACCCCGACGAGGGCATAGACAAAGTATTCGTTATCCAGCGAAGGGTCCTCTATGATAGAATTTAGAATATCCATCAGGCCATCCGGTTTTTCCTCGACCTCCAGTATTATGGTTTCCTCGGCCTGACCACCGTTATTGTCGTAGACCGTTAGAGTTATTGTGTACTTTCCGGTTTCGGAAAACTTATGACGAACCCTCTTTCCCTGGGCAAGTCCGCCCGCCCTTCCTGGGTAATCAGGGTCCCTGGGATCGTCCACATAGACCTCCACCGTACCGTCCCCGAAATCCCAGACAATCCTGGTGATTTCCCCGTCCTCGTCATGGCTCTCGGATGCATAAAACGTTACCTTTTCACCAGCCTTGGAGTACCTGTCCCCCCTGAGAACAGGATGGGGAGGGCTATTGATGCAGATGGTAATGGAATCAATGTATGGGACCTGCGATTCCTCGAAGCTGTCGTTG
>DAOVMN010000200.1 GCA_030630685.1 Thermoplasmata archaeon
TGGTTGAGGTGAAAACAGAGAAATTTAAGCATTCTCATGTAAGTCAGATCTACAGCTACCTGAATTGGTATAAAGAACATAAATGGCATGAAGGTATGCGGCAGCCGATTGGATTGATTATCTGTAAAACTAAGGATGATGAAACGGTTCATTACGCACTCGGGGATCTTAAGAAAGAGATATTTGTTGCAGAGTACAAGACAAAATTACCCAGTGAGCGAGAAATTAAAAAAGGATTGAGAGAGATTGAATTAAAATCGGGAGGAGGGCCATAAAATGACCAATGAGAAGATCGGAGCAGTGCTCGTCGTAGGTGGAGGCATCGGGGGGATGCAAGCCTCTTTAGATTTAGCTGATTCCGGTTTTAAGGTCTATCTCTTGGAGGAAAAGCCTGCCATCGGCGGTGTGATGGCTCAGCTCGATAAAACATTTCCCACGAATGACTGCTCGATGTGCATAATGTCCCCAAAGCTCGTTGATGTTGGGAGACATCCGAATATCGAGTTAATCACCTATTCAGAGCTGGAAGAGGTTACCGGCAAGGCAGGTAATTTTAGGATTAAAATCCTTAAAAAGCCGCGATATGTGGATGAAGAGAAATGTACTGATTGTGGTGTTTGCACAAATAACTGTCCTGTAAGATATGTACCTTACATTAGTAAGGAGAGATTTGGACCGCCAGTAACATTAGCCCCCGAAGATTTAGAGAAGGTCAATAAAATAATAGATATACACAGAGAGGAAAGAGCTCCGTTACTCTCTGTCCTACAAGATATTAATACAGAGTACAATTATTTGCCGGAAGATGTTTTAAAATATACATCCCAACTGTTGAATCAGCCATTAAGCACAGTTTACAATATAGCTACTTTTTATAATGCATTTAGTTTAATCCCAAGGGGACGCCACACCATCAGTGTATGCCTTGGGACTGCATGTTATGTCCATGGCACAGGAAAGATTTTAAGTGCGTTAGAGAGGGAATTAGGCATATCCGTAGGTGAGACCACAGAAGATAAGCGGTTTTCTCTAGAAACAGTGCGGTGTCTTGGCTGTTGTAGTTTGTCGCCTGTTATTAGAATAGATGAGGATATCCATGGCAGGCTGAAGGTCAATAAATTACGAGCGATATTAAAAGAGTATGACTAAATCTAAAAATGAGAGGAATCAAGATGTCAAACGAATCTCCTGCTGATAGAAATGTGCACCCCACCATATTAGTGTGTCAAGGTACGGGCTGTGTGTCTTCAAAATCTCCAGAGATCTATAATGCATTAGTAGATGCGATAGATAGATCTGGTTTGAAGAAAAAAGTTGATGTGAAGTTTACGGGTTGTCATGGTTTTTGTCAACAAGGACCTATAATAGTTGTAGAACCTGAGGGAATTTTTTATACGAAAGTGAGTATCAATGATGTCAATGATATTGTTGAATCACATATCATTAAAGGGCAATGGGTAGAGCGGCTTTTTTATCAGGATCCCCTGACAAATAAACCTATACCCCGTTATCGTGATATTCCATTTTATAGTAAACAACAACGTATTATACTTCGTAATTGTGGGCACATAAACCCGGAGAGGATCAAAGACTATCTTGAAGCGGAGGGTTATAAGGCACTTGAAAAAGTGCTTTCTGAGATGACTCCTGAGGAGGTTATCGAAGAGGTGAAAAAGTCAGGGCTAAGGGGTCGTGGTGGTGCTGGTTTCCCTACGGGCTTAAAATGGTCGTTTTGTAGAGGTGCACAAGGTCAACCTAAATATATGATTTGTAATGCAGATGAAGGTGATCCTGGGGCATATATGGATCGGAGCATCCTTGAAGCCGATCCCCATTCCGTTCTTGAAGGTTTAATTATTGCAGCTTATGCCATAGGAGCCAGTGAAGGCTACATTTATGTTCGAACCGAATATCCATTGGCGGTGCGACGTTTCCGGGTAGCTATACATCAAGCAGAAGAATATGGGTTTCTAGGTAAAAATATACTCAATTCTGGGTTTGATTTTACTGTGAAAATTGTGCAAGGCTCAGGCGCTTTCGTTTGTGGTGAGGAGACTGCCCTAATTGCCTCAATTGAAAGCAGACCGCCAGAGCCGAGGATTAGACCACCCTTCCCTGCCATCTCCGGCCTATGGGGTAAACCAACCAACATTAACAATGTTAAAACTCTTGCAAGCGTGCCAGTTATTATTCTACGAGGTGCGGATTGGTACGCGTCTATCGGGACTGAGAAAAGTAAGGGCACCATGGTTTTCGCATTAACCGGAAAAATAGCTAATAGTGGTTTGGTTGAAGTACCCATGGGAACAACTTTACGCGAAATTGTTTATGATATTGGTGGCGGCATACCTGATGGAAAGAAATTGAAGGCAGTCCAGACTGGAGGACCTTCCGGTGGGTGCATCCCCGCTGATTTAATTGATATTCCTGTAGATTATGAGCGATTGAATGAAGTGGGCTCAATCATGGGTTCTGGTGGGATGATAGTAATGGATGAAGATACATGCATGATTGATGTTTCTAAGTTCTTTATCGACTTTACCAAAGACGAATCCTGTGGTAGGTGCAATTCCTGTCGTGAAGGATTAGGTGCGATAATGGAGGTTCTAACAAGAATCTCAGAAGGGAAGGGTAAAGAAGAGGACATCGCGTTTCTTAGTGAACTCGCTCATGCGGTTAAGGATTTCTCACTATGTGCTCTTGGTGGAACTGCACCAAATCCTGTTTTAACCACCCTCAGGTATTTCAAAGACGAATATGAGGCTCATATCAAAGATAAAAAATGCCCTGCTAAGGTTTGTAAGGCATTAATTCAGTATCGAATAAATCCAGACAATTGTATTGGCTGTGGACTATGCCGTATAGGCTGTCCACAAGATGCAATTAGAGGTGAGAAAAAGAAACCACACATAATAAATTCAAGCAAATGCATCAAATGCGGTGTGTGTTTTGATATTTGTAAGTTTGATGCCGTGGAGGTGGTGTAACTTGGGCGAAAATAGTATTGTAAGATTTTCAATCGATGGTCAGGAGATCCAAGTTGAAGAGGGAACCACGGTTCTTGAAGCAGCCCAAAAAATTGGAATCAAAATCCCTACTTTTTGTTATCACGAAGCGCTTACACCCTATGGTGCATGTCGGCTCTGCTGTGTGGAAGTAACCCAGGATAGAAGAACTGAAATTAAAGCCTCATGCCTTCTTAAGGCACAGGAGGGAATGATAATAAAGACCAATACTGAGAGGATTATTAATGGTCGTAAAATCATGGCAGAACTGTTACTTGCCCGATGCCCTAACTCAGAAAAGATCCAGGAAATAGCTCGTGATTTAGGCGTTACTGATGTACGGATAGCCAGAAAGTTTGAAGATTGTGCATTATGTGGTATGTGTGTGCGTGTATGTCATGAACGGATGGGTGTGGGTGCGATTGGTTTTATGAACCGTGGTTCTGAGCGGAAAATAAAACCACCATTTGAGGAATATTCTGAGGTGTGTCAGACTTGCGGTGCGTGTGCGTTCGTTTGTCCAACTGGTGCAATTAAGCTTGAGGAAATCACAAAAAATAAACCGGTACCAATTCCTTCTGATTTCGAGAAGGGACTGATAGCACGGCCAGTTATTTATATCCCGTATCCCCAGGCCGTCCCAAATTGGCCGGTGATCGACTCTGAGCATTGTATTCGTTTTCTTAAAGATAAATGTGGAATTTGTCAGGAGTTTTGCGAGGCAGATGCTATAGACTATGAGCAAAAGGAAGAAGAATTAGATATTGAGGTGGGCTCGATTATCGTATCTCCAGGGTACGAGACATTTGAGCCATCAATTAAGAGCGAATATGGCTATGGCAGGTATCAAAACGTGGTAACATCCTTAGAATTCGAGAGGATACTATCCGCTTCCGGGCCGTATGAAGGCCATGTGGTGAGACTTTCCGATAAGAAAGAGCCGAAGAAGATAGCATGGATTCAATGTGTGGGTTCCCGGGATAAAACCTGCGGCAATAATTATTGCTCGTCTGTGTGCTGCACCTACGCAATTAAAGAGGCTGTAATCGCAAAGGAGCATGTCAACACCATAGAACCCACGATATTCTACATGGACATGAGGACCTTTGGCAAAGGATTTGAAGCGTATTATAATCGCGCAAAGGATGAACATGGTGTAAGGTTCGTTCGATGCCGGGTCTCTGAGGTGCAGGAGGACCCCGAGACGAACAACCTGCTCATTCGCTATGAAACAGAGGATGGGGAACTCAAGGAAGAGATATTCGATATGGTCGTGCTATCCGTTGGTCTCGCTGCAAAGGAAGGAGTTAAGGAATTAGCGGATAGATTGGGGATCAAACTGAACGAGTACGGCTTCTGCAAAACCTCTGAACTCACCCCTATCGATACTTCCAAACCCGGTATCTACGTATCTGGTGCCTTTTCCGGCCCGAAGGATATCCCGGAAACAGTCATGGAGGCCTCAGGTGCAGCGGCCAGGGCAAGCGGTCTCATCTCCTCAGAGCGCAATAGCCTTGTTGAAAAGAAGGAGTATCCTCGGGAAATCGATGTCATTGCACAGGGCCCGAGGATCGGGGTGTTCGTATGCCATTGCGGGATCAATATCGGAGGTTATGTCGATGTTCCGGGTGTGGTAGAATACGCAAGGAGCCTTCCGAATGTTGCCTATGCCGAGGACAACCTCTACACCTGCTCCCAGGATACCCAGAAAAGGATAATTGAGATGATAAAGGAATACGAGCTCAATCGGGTTATTGTTGCATCCTGCACTCCTCGAACCCATGAACCCTTATTTCAAGCCACGATCCGGGAGGCAGGACTGAATCCCCATCTTTTTGAGATGGCCAATATCAGGGATCAATGCTCCTGGGTACACATGAATGAGCCGGTCATAGCTACAGAGAAGGCCAAGGACCTCGTACGAATGGCAGTGGCCAAGGCAAGGATCAGGGAGCCGCTGCCAGAGATTACCATAGACGTCATTCAAAAAGGATTGGTGATCGGCGGAGGGCTTGCAGGAATGGTCTCTGCCTTGGCAATAGCGGAACAGGGCTATGAAGTGCATCTTATTGAAAA
>DAOVMN010000226.1 GCA_030630685.1 Thermoplasmata archaeon
CCTTCTCGCCCTTGTTACTACCTACATGTTGAGCAAATACTCTGACGCTTTCAAGCTCCCTCCCCTTTTCATCGGCCTTTTTGTGGTTATTCTGAGCATGGCCTTTGGTGTGGTCTGGGAGATGCTCGAATGGATTCTTGACTATTTCACGGGTGCGGGAGCGCAATATGGGAATGAGGATACCATGTGGGACCTTGTCTTCGATACCATTGGCGGACTCATTGTGGGGATCCTCGGTGGGCTCGGCATCAAACATAAGAGCCTTGATGAACTACTTGAACCAATGGAGGTCGATATTATCGAGATACTCAGGACCAAGGAAGAAGGAGAACGATTCCCTTCTTTACCAGCAAGGGATCTCGAGTTCGAGTGAACATCGGATCACTGCAGGAGTTCCTGGGTCCTCTCCCTGAGTTCCTTTAGACTTCCCTCATTGACGATCATGATATCTGCGAGCGCTATCACCTGAGCAACTCCCCAGGAGAGCTCCCTTCTTTCCCTTTCCTGAAAAGACTTGAATGACAGCGTGTCATCCACCCTTTTTCTGGCAATTATCCTCTGGTATCTTGTGGCAGGGGAGGAATGTATGCCAACGATCCGGAAATCCTCGAATCTCTTCCCGAAGCAATCCACCTCATCCATACTGCGGATACCATCGATAAAGAGGTATTTAGGGCTTTCCTTTTCAAGGAGCTGCCGGATGTGCTCGATGGTATTCTTTGCCCAGATGTCGGCTCCTTCTTTCTCCCTTGCCTCTTGGGCCATCTTTCCCACGATCTCCGGAGTAAGGGGAAGGCCGAGCTCCCTCACGTGCTCCCAGACCATGCCCCCCATTCTTATTAGGGGAAAACCATGCTCTCTTGCTATCCTGGCCACCTCGCTTTTGCCCGAACCCGGAAGACCGGTGAGCCCGTAAACCATCATTTTCTATCCTTCCTCTCCCTTAACACCCTCTGATAGACCTTCTCCACCTCCTTGGCCACCTTCGTCATGGAGTAATCCCTCAGTACCCTCTCCCTTCCTTTTTTTCCCATCCGCTCTCGCAGCTCGGGTGAGGAATGGAGTCCCATGATTCCCCTGCCCAGGTCCGCCGCATCCGAGGGCTCGAAATACACCCCTTCAACCCCGGGGGTGATGACCTCCCTGAGGCCGGGCATCCTGGAGAGGATGATGGGCTTCCCGGATGCCAATGCCTCGAGCCCCACGATACCGAAGGCCTCGAGCCGGGAAAGGGACGGGAGGACGAGCATGTCCGCGGCCGCATAGTATTCTGGAAGCTCCTTTCTCGGCACCGGACCTGTGAAGGTAACCCGTTCTTTATCCAATTCCGAGGCCATCCTTTCCAGCCTTTCCCTGTCTTCACCAGGGCCAACGACCAGGTAGTGTATAGGCTCCTTAGTATGCCTTGCTGACATGATGAGGCTCTCGATACCTTTGTGATGCACTATTCTGCCCACGAACATTACTACGGTCTTATCCTCCAGACCATGTCTTTTCCGGATCATTGAACCATCGATGTCCGGCCTGAAGAACCCAACATCCACGGCATTGGGGATCACATCTACATCCCTGTCCCAGGTTGACCTCGAGGTTGCGGCATAGGAGTGGGTGGTGCAGATCAGGGCATCCGACCATCGGATGGTCTTTCTCTCGAAAAGGTAGCAATAAAGGGAAACAATGTATTTCCCACCGCGCATGGGAATCTCCATGTCGCAGTGATGGGTATATACAAAAGGGATCCCTTTCTTTCGTGCGCATTTTGCGGAGCTGAAGCAGGCCAAGGGGGGAGGGGAATGGGCATGAATCACATCAAAATCCCTGGTCATCAGGAATTTTTTCATCGACCTCAGGATTGGGGTCTTTGCGATGATGGCCAAGGTGGGTAATCTGTGGATGATAAAATTGTCTATCTTTTCGGTTTCTAAAAGCCCGGGCTCGAACATCGATGTGATCACCTCCACCTCGTGGCCGAGCTCGGTCAGCTTTCTCGAGAGGTCCCGCACATGGGACTCGACGCCACCTACGTGAGGGTGAAAGTAGGGGGTTATCTGAGCAATCCTCACTCCGGATCCTCCTTCCTGTTACTGATCTTTTGGTTCTTCAACCCTTATGGTGATGACGTATTTCCCGGAATAAAAAAGATCGAAAGGGCTTTGAAGCCCCAACCCCTGGAGTTCAATGGTCCATTTTCCTGCGACTGGTGTTTGGGGATAGGTGTTGGTGTGCTCCTCCTCATACTGGGGGATCTCCTCGACGGTTGTTTTATCGTTGGGATCGATGATGGTGAGCTCCATATAACCCCCAGAGGGTGCATCCTCTCCGAATTGGGTCTTAAAGATGCCTTTAAGCTCGATGTTTAGGTTGTGGGTATCCTCCACCACAAAAAATTCAATGATCTTCTTCTCCATGGAGATATTCTCTTCGTTCATTATCTTCTTGAGGTTGGTTGGGGTCTGTTGTCCGGGGGTGGTAACGTTTTCGATGATCTTTATGGCAATGGCCTGGTAATCGGGATCGGCATTCTCGTTAGGCCGGATACGGAAATTCCCCTCGTCGGTTATGAGGACCTTCCAGACATAATCGGGCTCATCGTCCCCTTCTACCTTCTCAACAATGCCCTCCAGGATCCCCTTGTCTATGCATCCTGCCGATGAGGTAAGGACAATGAGAATAATGAGTAGAGCCGGGATCGATGCTCTGTGCTGGTGGTTTTTTTTATCCGACGATCCGCTATTCGACATAATGTCGTTTAGCTTACAACTTTGTTATATGTATTTTGGTTATGGTTTTTTACTCCTCATATTCGATCAAGCAGGTCCTTCTCCTCGAATACCCTTACATCCTCCATGATTCCCAGCACCTGCTCCACGATCTCCGGGTCCTTCAGTTCTCCTCTCCTTTTCTCTGCTTCAAGGACGTAATCAGTGAAGCGATGGAGCTTCTTCAATTCCCTGGACCTCATCATATCGTGTATCCCCCCCTTATCGGCAAGTGCCTGCCGGAGCTCCGCAAGGACTCGCTTCCCTTCGGCCTTGTCATTCTTGAGAACCTTGGTGAAGAATCTGCACCAGTATGCCTTTGCCGCCTTTTCAAGGCTTTCCTTTAGATGACGGTGGAGAAAATCCTCGATCGTCATGTTGGAGCGCATGTAGGAATCCCCGCTCCTTGCCCGGATACGCCCGAAAAGTGCCTGGAGAGTACCCTTTCGAAATGACTCCATATCCACGAATGGACTGAAGTTCACTCTTGTATAGGCTTCAGCCCTGGTCACGATATCCATCAGTGTCCGATTGCTCCCGACCTCGGAAAGCTCATGGCCGTGGGTGTGCACCTTCCTCCAGCTCTCGATAAGGTAAACATCCGCCTCAAGGAATATCTCCGGGAAAAATATGCTCTCATCAGAATCAGCCCGCTCCACGATCATGCGGTTCTTGACATGACTGGAATTGAAGCCAACATAGATATTGGAAAGCCTGTCGTTCAAGGGCTCGTTGATGTTGTCCAGGTCGTCCATGTTAGAGGTTGTGATGGCTATGAATGAAGCTGGAAATGTTTCTCTTGACTTGGCCGGGGTGACGATACCCTCCTGAAGAGCCTGGAGGAGTACGTTCTGTGTGCCTTTGGGTAGCTTACCCACCTCGTCCACGAGTAGCAGCCCGCGGTTTGCCTGAAGGAGCTTTCCCGGTTCCAAAACCAAGGGGGAGGTCGGGTCCCCGATTTCTTCGAGCTTGTGGATGTTTATTGTTCCGGTCAGGTTGTCGGGGAACACCTCTGGCGAGCCCTGTACCCTTGCAAAGCCGTAGCCCTCTTTCAGGTTCATCAGCACGACCGGCACCTGCCTTGGGTCCACATTGGAGGGATCGAAATTCTCTTCCTCCTTTGCTCCACCGAATCTCGCCTTGCAGTATGGGCATACCGGAGCTTTTTGTGCAAACTCCGGGTCTATCACAGAGAAGGGATCGTCCTGCACAGGGCATCCTTCCACGGCATAGACCTTCTTTGGGAAGAGCCTCCATACATCCTTGGCCAGATTTGTCTTCCCGGAACCCGGGGGGCCGAAGAGCAGGATATTGTTCCCAGCGATCAGGGCGGTGGTAAGTGCTTCTAATGCCTCATAGTCAAGGAGTGTGTTGGGGTAAAGGCTCTGAAGAATGTCCTCTCTGTCCATTCCTTTCCCGGTTAGAGAGGTGATGATCTTCATGAGCTCGTCTTTCACAAAATCTCTAGGAGTGATAGGTTTGATTCCGCTGTCAATAAGGGTCTGAGCTGTTAGTTTCCTGGCCAAATCCTCACCGTTCTAACAGTTGAGTCTCGTTATTTAAGCCTTCTGGAAAAAGGTCCCAGGATTGTGGGAGTATGTCGTAAGTCTGTGATTAAGAAGTGAACCTCCCCGCAGCAAGCTGCGGGGCATCAAACCTCAATTAATCTCATCTGCTTGTACTTTTCTTTCTCTTCAGAACTTCCTTGTCTTTCAATGTAATTTCTAATAACGTCCTCTGTTACTCCTTCACCTAAAGTTC
>DAOVMN010000299.1 GCA_030630685.1 Thermoplasmata archaeon
CATTAAGGGTGACTTCATATTCATCCGGCCCGCCATCGCTTCCATCGGGATCCGCAATGATCTTCATGGTGTGGGAGCCGTAGATGGCCTTCCAATCCACAGAGCAGGTGCCGTTCTCTCCCGGCTGTATCTCGTCTATATAGCCGGTGTCGATATAGTCATTATCCGCCCAGAACTCCACGTTTACGTTGTAGGCGATCTGCCGCTCGGTCCCGAAGTTGTGTACCGTGGCAGAGCAGTTCACGGCATCCCCGTCCTCTGGATTCCAAGGGTTGAAGTTCAGCTTGAAGGCATCCAGGAACTTCTTGCTGCTCCTTTCCCCTTCGACATTCACTTCCGGGCCCTGCACGGGACTTTCCCCGGTTGGAGAGGCCTCTTCCTCATGGGTAGTTTCTACCCTTTGTTCGTTTGTCGACACTGATTCATCCCTTGGAGGAAAGGATTTTCCCTCAGGAGACGAATCGTTCTGGAGCATGCTAACTGGCGGCACTAAAAAGAGCAGTGCCACCACTAATACCACAAAAATGGTCTTGCTATTGTTCATGTTTCGTCCTCCTCACGTACACATTTACCATTTCGGTCATGTGTAACGCGGTAATAATACGTTATGCAATCATGGTATTTATTGTTTGTGTTAAAAAATATGTTTGTGTCGTGCTTGTGGTCCTGATCTATAAAACAAAGAACCTTGGGTATACTAAAAGATACCCTTACATATATCATTACCCACCACCTCCCCCATATCAGCCACCTCCGGGACCTTGGTGAGGGCAGACGAAATAGGTGATCTATAGGTGCCACAGCAAACCAAATGCCGATTGGCGATAACTATTAATACCAACTAGGCTGCATCAACCCCGGGACATTCCATGAGATGGCACTTGATAACCATATTCCTGTTTGCCCTGATAATTCTCCTGATGGCAAGTGGGAGCAAAGCCGATCCCCTGAGCAATGATACAATGGAAAGGCCCATCCCGGGTTCGAGAGGGCCTCATGCCCCGGGACACGAAGAGACCTCGGAATACATGATGGGAGAGGTGGCGGTTTCTGTCATTCTTGTGGAGAGCAATGGAAGCCAGGAGAGTGCGACAGAGGAATGGAATGCCACAGAGGAAACCAATGTGCAGAATGAGATCTCGGATGGCCTCGGATGGTGGATCGACCGGGCCGAGGAGGACAACATATCCCTGAACTTCACCATGGATATCATCAAGCTCGAGACCGGTTACGAGCCCATCGATCATAAATCCCTTACCAGCGACGAAGGAGAGGGGATGTGGCTCTGGATCGACGAGATAACGGACTCACTCGGGCATCCCGGTTCCGGGTTCGAGGGGGTACTGGACTACGTGAACGATTACCGGGATGTGAAACAAACGGACTGGGCCTTTGCCATATTCGTGGTGGATTCCTCGGAGGACACCGATGGAAAGTTCATTGATGATAAGTTTGCCTTTGCATACCTCGGTGGCCCGTTCCTTGTGATGACCTATGATAATGCGAATTACGGGATCGAGCACATGGATGCGGTAACAGCTCATGAGACAGGGCACATCTTTTACGCACTGGATGAATACAGTGGTTCGGATTCCCCGACAGATCGTTCGGGCTACCTGAATATCGAGAACCAGAACCAAGAGGACGGCGGCAGTTCGGATGAGGAATGCATCATGCGGGGTGGTGTGGAGCCTTATACCAATGGTGCGGTATGCAATATCACCAGGGCCACCATCGGCTGGCGCGATCTGGATGGAGATGGGATACCGGACATCCTGGATACGATCCCCTCGGTGAGCCTGAAAGAGTTGGAAAACGAATATGCTATCCCCCAACCCCGGTTCAACGGCACCGTTAGGGTGAACCCATATTCCAACTCGAACCCCCACGGAAGCGGCAGGGATGTGACCATCAATACAATAGGCAGGGTAGAATATTGCCTTGATGATGGGGACTGGGAAAATGCCACACCCATAGATGGGGAATTTGACCAGGGAGTGGAAGAATTCTTTTTTATTGCCTCAACACCTCTTATCAACGGGGAACATACACTAAGAATACGGGCCTGGAACAGTGCAGGGAACTTCAATGACACCCTCTACAACCTCATCATCAATGTCACTCATCCCCCTGAGGTGGTTGTAACGCAGCCCTGTTCCGGGGTCTATTCAGGGGGGATCGTGATAAACTGGAGCGCAGAGGATTCGGACGGGAATGTGACGGCTATCCTTATCCAGTACATCCATAATGGTGAGGAAGTGATCATCACGGGTTGGATCCAAGGCATTCCCCCCTTTATCTGGAACACATCCGGACTGGAGGACGGGAACTATACTATCCGTGTTTTTGCCATGGACAATTCCAGTGCAATAGGGTATAACGATTCCCCTAAGTTCGGGATCGACAACCCCGATGTTCCTGTGGTTCAGTTCCTGAATCCGGCAGGAGGGGTCCTGTGCGGGAAGGTGGAGATCCTGTGGACTGCCATTGACCCGGATGAAGACGGCCTGTCGTTTGACATCCGGCTTTCTGGTGGCCCATGTCCAAATATTACCTTGGTCTCGGGTCTGGATTCCGGGAATGCACTAATATTCGGGAATAGCTACCGTTTCCTTTGGGATACCCTCGATTCCCCTCCTGATAACACGCGGATACCGGATGGGGAATACTCTCTGATGATCCGGGCCGTGGATAATTCCTCTTTATGCCTGAGCACCACCATCGTTTCCCGGATATTCGAACTGAACAACAACGACCCGCCCGAGGCGTACTTCAACCTATCGTCCCACCAGGTGAGCGAGTATGAAAGCGTTACCTTCACCTCCCACTCCATAGATCCCGAATTTGATCCCCTCGGCTATGCCTGGGACTTCGGTGACGGGACAGACCTCACCACCAACGGCCCGATCATAAACCACACCTTCAAGAATAAAGGAGTGTTTATCGTGCTCCTGACTGTTTCGGACGGGGAATTAGAGAACTTCACAGAGCACACAATCATGGTGAGGAACCTTCCCCCTGTGGCAGATGCAGGGGAGCCCCAGATCGCAAACATCGATGAGTTGATCTGTTTCGATGCAAGCGGTTCCATTGACACCTCCCCGAATATCGCGGGGCTGAGGTATTCCTGGGATTTCGGGGATGGAAACGAGAGCATCGGGATATCCGCAACCCACAGGTATTATAGGGCAGGGGAGTACCTGGTTACTCTAACGGTTACGGACGAGGACGGTGCCTATGATACGGACACCCTGGTTGTGTACATAAACGGCATCCAGGTTTGCGCCAGGATCGATTCCATTGGTTACAGATTCGATATCGATGAGGGCATTCGATTCTCGGCATTCAATACCACACATCCAGGAGATGTCATAATTCAGTATCTCTGGGATTTCGGGGACGGTAGCGCGGGATACGGGATAGAGGTCATGCACCACTACACCTTTTCCGGGATTTACACCATCAAGCTGAATGTCCGGGACAACGACAGCTTTGAGGAATC
>DAOVMN010000508.1 GCA_030630685.1 Thermoplasmata archaeon
GAGGTGGAATATACGGAGAACATTACTGCAACGGAGAATGAGGCCTTCGAGGTCGAGGTAAAGGTAAGGCCGGAAGCATCGGGGAATGTGAACATCGCACGAATGGATGTGCTGCTTCCCGAGCCCGCCTCTCTCATCATGGTTTCTTCTGAATCCAACGGAACCGGTGAGGAGGAGCGATCTTTTATTTTCACCTATCTCGGTACGGAAGCCGGGGAATCCTCCCTTGGACCCATCATTGTTTCATATTCCCTTGAGGCAGGTGAGAGGCCGTCGGCTGTCATTCGTGAGTATTTCCAGGGATTCGATGTCACAATCACCTCTTCGGGTTCCGGGACCCGTGGTGAAACAGACCCGATGGAAACGGACTCGAGGGCAAAGCCCTCCCTGGTAAAGATCGTTTCCAAAAATCCGGCCGTGATCGGGGAACCCGTGAAAGTGAGGATAATAGCGAGCATCCCGGCGGATCTCCGTGATGTAGAAATACGGATCGTGGATACTATACCAGCCGGGTTCGCAGTTACTGGAATGGAATCGGAAACCGAAAGCGGAAAAATAGTGGTGGAAAGCAAGGGCAAAGCCGTGGTGGAGTTCAGCTACACCCTCACACCGGAAAGGGAATATTCCGGAACACTTGCCAGGGCCCTTCTCTATCACGCCGATGAGCTTTTAGGGTATTCCAATTTACCAGCTCTGCGGGTTATTAGTGGTGACGATATCGCGATCGAAAGGATCTATTCCACCCATTCCACGGAACAGAACAACCCGGTATTCGTTAGCCTGTATCTTCGTGCGCCCGAGGGTCTCACGTATGCGGCAGTGGAGGATATCCTTCCCCCCGGTTCCAGGGTGCTTGAGGATTCTGTGAAGGCAAATCTTGACGAGAATGTCCCCTCCTATACGATCATGGGGGAAAAGGTGGTGTTCTTTATCAACGAGGTGGAGGAGGTGAGCCTTCAGTACCAGTTCATCCCAACCATTGTCGGGGAGTTTGCGGTCCCGTCAGCAGAGATGTATTCCATGTATGAAACAGAAAAACGGGCCGAGAGTGGTTCTGATTATCTGATAGTTACAGAGCCCGAGGAAAAGGGCACAGACACAGAGATCGACCGGATCGACCTTACCATTTCCCTAAGCGAGAATGGTATCCCGGATAACCCGACGTCAGGAATGGAGGCAGAGTTTATTGTGAATGTCTACAACCTTGGCTCGCAGAACGTCCAGGTGCCCATTAGTCTATCCGTGGACGGGAAGGTGGTCTGGAGGGACAGCATTCGGTTACCTTTCTACTCCAGCACAGAAATACGAATTCCCTGGATTCCTAAAAAGGGCGAGCACACCATCAAGATCATGGTGGATGACCTCAACATGGTGGAAGAGACCAATGAGGATAACAATGCGGTGGACTTCACTGTGTCCGTGGGCGAAGATA
>DAOVMN010000341.1 GCA_030630685.1 Thermoplasmata archaeon
ACCTCCCGATATTCGTGTAATTTGTGTATTCGTGCCATTCGTGATTCCAGGCCGTGGTCGTTCATCCCCTACATCTTTGTTCCCTAACTTATCACCGAGTTCCCGTTGAGGCATGAGGAAGCGAAGCTTCCGAGTTCCGAGACATCGAAGATGGCTAAGGCATGAGGAAGCGAAGCTTCCAAGTGCCGGATGAACACGAAGTGTTCGGCAAGGCATGAGGAACCAAAGGTTCCGAGTTCCGAGACATCGAAGATGGCTAAGGCATGAGGAGGCGAAGCCTCCGATTGCCGGATGACCTCAAAGAGGTCGTCAAGGCATGAGGAACCGTCAGGTTCCGAGTGAATGCAAACTTGTTTGCATTCCGGATGAGGCCATAGGGCTCGTCAAGGCGTGAGGCACAAAGTGCTGAGCGCCGGTTGAAAGCGTAGCTTTCGACAAGGCTGGATGAGCATGCATGAGGCACGATGTGCCGAGTGCCGGTTGGGCCGGAGGCCCGACAAGGAAATTCTCGTCAAGGGAGGTGTGCAGCCCGAAAAAGTTAATAGTTTCAACAAAAAGTTCCGGTTGCTGGCTTTTCGTATTATCCAATAACGCAAAACGAAACAAGCGTTTATTCAATCGAAGAGGGATAAAGTCAGGGACAAGAGGACCAAGAGGTTGAAGGTGAGAGGATGACCGAAGAGAGGAAATCGATTCGAAAAAAGATCAGGGCGACCAAAGAGATGGGACGGATCATGAGTGAGTATTTCTATGAGCTGGATGCTGCCGCAAAAAGCAGTGATAAGAAGGTTGCCTGGTGTTCGAGTGTGGGTCCTGCCGAGATTCTGAGGAGTCTTGGTTTTCATGTGTATTTCCCGGAAAACCATTCCGCCATGTTAGGTGCCACCAGGATGGCCACGGACCTGATCCCCTATGCCAACGCAATAGGCTACTCCCCGGACATCTGTTCATACCTGACCGCGGATGTTGGTGCGTATCTGAAGAACCTCACTCCACTATCGCGCGCTTACCCAGGCATCGAGAGCATACCAAAACCAGATGTGATGGTCTTCAACACCAACCAGTGCAGGGATGTCCAGGACTGGTTCGGGTGGTTTGCCGAGCAGTATCACGTTCCGATGGTCGGTGTTTATACACACAGGGGCATCGGGGGTGTCACTGAAGCACACGTTCAATCCATTGCACAGCAGATGGAGGAGATGATCGAACCTTTGGAGAAGGTCTCGGACAATGGCTTCGATATGAATGAGCTTAAAAGGGTGATGGCACTTTCCAGGGAATGTTCTATTCTCTGGAAAAAGGTATTGGACACTGCTGCTGCCGTACCCTCACCCCTGACGTTCTTTGACGGAACGATCCACATGGGGCCTGCGGTGGTGTTGAGAGGAACGCGGCAGGCAAACGATTACTATAGGGTATTGCTTGCAGAGTTGGAGGAAAGGGTGAAAAACCACGAGGGAGCGGTAGAGGGCGAGCGTTTCAGGCTCTACTGGGAGGGTATGCCCATCTGGGGAAGACTGAGACAGCATTCAGAGCTGTTTGGCGGTCTAAAGGCGTGTATGGTCGCATCCACCTACTGCAACAGTTGGATATTCTCTGCCTTTGACCCTGCAGACCCGTTTACAAGCATGGCTAAGGCCTACACAGAGTTGTTTATCGTGCGTTCGGATGAGGCCAAGGAGAGATACATAAAGGAGATGATAGATTTCTTCAAGATCGATGGTGTGGTCTATCACGATGCCAAGACCTGCCCCAACAACTCGAATAATCGTTACGGTATGCCTCAGCGAATAGAGAAAGAAACAGGTGTTCCAAGCCTGGTGATAAACGGTGATCTGAATGACCTGAGATGTCTCTCCGATGAACAGGCCAATACGAATATCGAAGCTTTTATCGAGCAGCTCGAGGAGAATAGATAACACAGGAAAAGATAACATAAGAAATAGATAACACAGGAAAAGATAACATAAGAAATAGATAGCACAGGAAAAGATTACATGGGAAATAGATTACATGGGAAATAGATTATATGGGAAATAGATTACATGGGAAATAGATTACATGGGAAATAGATTACATGGGAAATAGATTATATGGGAAATAGATAACATGGGAAATAGATTACATGGGAAAAGATAACATGGGAAATAGATTACATAAGAAATAGATGACACAGGAGAATCTACCATGCTGGATAAATTATTCAAACCAGAGTCGGTTGCAATCATCGGTGCGTCAACAAAGGAATTATCCATAGGTAACAGGATCATCAAGAACCTTGTGGATTTTGGATTTAAAGGCCCGATCTATCCGATCAACCCGAAAGCTGACGAGGTCCGGGGTATCAAGGCCTACGGCTCGATCCTCGATGTCCCTGGGGAGATAGACCTCGCACACATCGTGATACCGAACAAGTACGTTCCTTTAGCTATCGAGGACTGCGGTAAGAAAAAGGTAAAATTCGTCATTATCAACACCGCAGGATTCAAGGAGATCGGTGGAGAAGGAATAGAATTAGAGAGGCAGGTAATGGAGAAGGCAAGGGAACACGGCATTCGAGTCTTCGGACCCAATTGCCAGGGCATTATAAATACCGACCCCGAGGTAAGGGCTTACTGCAACTTCACTTTCACGAAGCCGGACGTGGGAGGAATCTCCATAGTGGCCCAGAGCGGGGGTGTGGGCGAGGTGATCAACCAGCGTTTCTCGGAATTAGGGGTTGGTGTCCGGATGTATGCATCCAACGGGAATGCGTGTGATATTTCTATTCCCGAGATCATCAGATACTGGGGGGATGACGAGAAGACACGTGTGATCGTTGTACATGTCGAAGGCCTTTCCGACCCGAAGGAGTTCTTGAAGGTTGCCAGGGAGGTTGTCCAGAAAAAACCGATCCTCGGGATGAAAGCAGGACGCACGGAGGAAGGAGCTAAAGCGGCATCGTCACATACCGGCGGCATTGCACGAAAGGAGATCGCGACCGAGCTCCTTTTTAAAAAGGCGGGAATACTTGCCTTCAGGGACGAGGAGGAGATGTGCCAGGCTGCCGTAGCCTTTGCAAGCCAACCGATTCCAAGAGGAAACCGGGTTGGTCTGATAACGAACACCGGAGGACCCG